>JAODNF010000053.1 GCA_025464915.1 Frankiales bacterium
GATTCGAACCCGCGTAGCCACCTTGAAAGGGTGGAGTCCTGGGCCGCTAGACGATGGGGACGGCGCCGCTGGCTTGTGGCGCGGTCCACGCCGTGGCCGTCGGGGACCGCAAAAGCATAGCGGACCCACGGCCGGGCCCGCGCTAGCTCACGACGGGCAGCGCGACCTTGGCGTCCTGGATCACGACGGCGCCGGGAGTGCGGCTGCCGAACCCGGCGAACATGTCGTTGGTGCCCGTGGCGACGACGTACAGCGACTGGCCCGCGGGCACGTCGACAGCGACGGAGGGCAGCTCGATCGTGGTGGCGACACCGTTCACCGGGAGCCTGGAGGAGTACGGCAGCATGTTGCCCTGGACGATCCTGGCCGTGGCGGGCGTCGTGCCCACGGCGAGGGCGTAGAAGGCGCGGTTGTTCACGCCGAGCGCCGTGACCGTGCCCGACAGGGTCGGCGTGCCGGCGACGCGCAGCGGGCCGTCAGCGACCTTGACGCCGAGCGGCGCGCCCGCGACCTCGGTCGTCGCGACCGTGCCGATGGGGTACGACGCGTTCGGCGTGACGGATCGGGTCGTCGTGCAGGTGTTGCCGGACGTGGCCAGGTGGTAGGCGCCGTAGCCCTTCAGCGCGTCCTTCTTGCCCTTGAGCACGTGGTCGAAGAACCGGATGGTGAGGGTCTGGAAGGTGCCGCCGCCCGTCAGCTTCTCGCTGCACGGGTCACCGGACGGCTGCACGGTCAGGGGGAACGTGTTGGGCAGCACGTGGCCGCCGTTGTAGCCGACGAAGATGCTCCTCGCCCGCGCCGCCGGGGTGAGGGCGCCGGCGAAGTTCTTCAGGCCCTGGTCGAGCGGGAACAGCTCGTCGGTGATGCCCTGGCGGAACAGCACCGGGACGTCGATGTGCCGGCCCTGCGAGACCTGCCACTGCGGGCCGTTCTTGGCGAAGAACGCATCGAGGTCCGTGGTGCCGGGGATGCTGCCGTCGCTCCACGTGCCGCTGGCGGCGGAGGTCGCGAGGCCCTGCAGCACCTCGGGCGGCAGCGCGTTGGCGCCGGCGCCGGAGAGGGCGACGTCCCACTCGGTCTTGGCGACGCCCTGCGGCGCGAGCGACTGCTTCAGGCTCCACCAGGTGATCTCGGGAGCGAGCGCGTCGAAGACCTGCTTGTGCTTCTGCGCGATCTCCGTGAAGGCCCCGACGAACTGGTAGCCCCCACCGTAGGACCCTCCGATCGCGCCGATGCGCGGGTCGCCGGGGCCGTCCTGCTGGACCCAGGACAGCTTGCTCACGAGGTCGACCAGCTTGGCGACGTCCTCACCTTCGTAGGCGGGGTTCTCGATGCGGGCCTTGCCGCCGTCCTCACCGAAGCCGCGCTGGTCGAACGAGAGCACGCCGTACCCGGCCTTGGTGAAGGCATCGAAGGAGGAGGCGGTCGTGGTGCGCGACCCGGCCCAGCCGTGCGAGTGGAAGATGAGCGGCACCCGGTGCCGGGCGTCCGCGCCGGCCGGCCGGAACAGCGAGTAGCAGATCTTCTGCGGCGTCGTGCTGCCCGCGTCCGGGACGCTCAGCACGCACCCGTTCGTCGTCGTCACGGCACCGGCCGCATGGGCGGGCAGGCCGAGGGCGGCGAAGGTCACGGCGGACAGGAGCAGGGCGGCGCGCTTCATGCGGTGTTGCTTCGCCGTTGCGCCCCGGAATTCCTGCCGGTCGGTCCCGCGGTTTCACTGATTCGCACGCCCTCAGGGGCGGCAGATCAGTGAAACCGCGGGGTTGTACGTCCGGGCTAGAGGAGCTCGAGGATGGTGGCGTTGGCCTGGCCGCCGCCCTCGCACATCGTCTGCAGGCCGTACGTGATGTTGTTGTCGCGCATGTGGTGCACCAGCGTCGTCATGATGCGGGCGCCGGACCCGCCGAGCGGGTGGCCGAGAGCGATCGCGCCGCCGAGCGGGTTGGTGAGCTTGTCGTCGGCTCCGATCTCCTTGAGCCACGCCATCGGCACGGAGGCGAAGGCCTCGTTGACCTCGAACGCGCCGATGTCGCTCAGCTGCAGGCCGGACTTGGCGAGCGCCTTCTTGGTCGCCGGGATCGGGGCGGTGAGCATCGGCATGGGGGCGTCGCCGGCGACGACGGCGGTGTGGATGCGGGCGATCGGGGTGAGGCCGTGCGCCTTGGCGAACTCGCTCGTCGTGATGAGCAGGGCCGCCGAGCCGTCGGAGATCTGGCTGCTGTTGGCGGCCGTGATCTTCCCGTCCTCCTTGAAGGGGGTCTTCAGGGTGGCGAGCTTCTCCAGCGTGCCGCCGGGGCGGATGCCCTCGTCCTTGTTGACCAGGCCGTTCTCGGTCTCGACGCCGACGATCTGCGCGTCGAACGCGCCCGACTCCTGAGCGGCGGCCGCCCGCTCGTGCGACTGCAGGCCGTACTCGTCGAGCTCGGTGCGGCTCATGTTCCACTGGTCCGCGATCATCTCGGCGCCCAGGCCCTGGTTCGGGAACTCCTCGCCGTAGCGGGCGAAGTACTTCTGTCCGAGCGGCGGCGCGGTGAAGCTGCTGCCCATCGGTGTGCGGCTCATCATCTCGACGCCGCCGGCGACCGCGAGGTCGTACTGACCGGCGATGACGCCGGCCGCGGCGAAGTGCACCGACTGCTGGCTGGAGCCGCACTGGCGGTCGACCGTGGTGCCGGGGACGGACTCGGGCCAGCCGGCGGACAGGACCGCGGTGCGGGCGATGTCGAAGGTCTGCTCGCCGACCTGCATGACGCAGCCCCAGATGACGTCGTCGACGAGCGCGGGGTCGATGCCGCTGCGCTCGGCGAGGGCCTGGAGGACCAGTGCGCTGATGTCAGCGGAGTGGATGCCGGACAAGCCGCCGTTGCGCTTGCCGACCGGGGTGCGTACTGCCTCGACGATGACGGCGTCGCGCATAGCGGGTCTCCTCGTGTGTCAGTGGTGTTCCGACTGTAAACCGGCGTTCACGCACGCAGAAGAGCGGGACGGTGTGACCCATCCCGCTCTCCTCGGCTCTTGCCTAGCGGTGGTGGCGCCCAGCCCGGCGGACGCCGTCGCGGTCGCCGGTCCGGTCGCCGGTCCGGTCGCCGGTCCGGTCGCCGGAGATCCGGGTGTGGCGGACGGCGCTGCGGTCACCTGTCCGGTCGCCCGCCCGGTCACCCGTCCGGTCGGCTGTCCGGTCGCTGTCGCAGGCGTGCCGGGTGTCCGTCGCCCGCACGGTCCTCGTCACCGACGTCTGCACGACCGTCACCGGGACCGACCGAACGACCGCGGCCACGGGCGCCACGGTCGGCGAGGCCCGGTTCGCGAGCAGCGCCCGCAGGCTCGCAGCCGCGGCCGTGAGCCGCGACGTGATGACGTCGACCTTGGCCTGCTGCGCTGCCGTCAGGCCGTCCAGCGTGCTGAGCCGGGTGACGGTCACGGCCGCCGCCCGGAGCTGCTGCTTGGCCAGCAGCCGGGTCCGGCCGGTGAGCACCGCGTCGTCCGGCACCGCTGCTGCCGCGGTCTGGAGCGTCGTCGACCAGGCGTCCAGCCGCTCGAGCGGCACGGTCGCGAGGTCGGCCAGCAGCGCGCGGTAGCTCGCGTGCGGCGCGACGGCCGGCCTGGCGAGCCCGGACGTCACGTCATGGGCCTGGGCCTGGGCGGCAGGCAGGAGGGCGATCGCGCTCGCGGCCCCCGTGGTGATGATCAGCGTGCGTCGGGTCTTCACGACGACCTCCCGTGTCAGCAGTCCCCCTGCTCACCGGCGTCGTTCCCCCTGTGACCGGCTTGTAACGCAGAGTTGGGACTGAACCTGCTCCTAGACTCAGCCGCGCCAGGGCCTCTAGCTCAGTTGGTAGAGCAGCGGACTTTTAATCCGTCTTGTCGTCGGTTCGAGCCCGACGGGGCCCACTCATCGGACGGAACGGCAACGGGCTGCGGCTGCTCGCTAGCGGTTGAGCGCGAGCGACAGCGGTCGAGGCTGTTGCGGTTCTGTCACCCGTGACGCCGCAGCAGCCGACTGGTGTCGCGGAAGGTGCCCGCTGAGCGTGCGGCCAGGCCGGCAGTGCTCACTCGGCTGCTTCCGCGTCAGAGCCCGGCGGCAAGGGCGCGGACGCGGGCGTCGATGTCGTCGACGATGGCGCGGACGACCTCGAGCGGCTGGCCCTTCGGGTCGTCGACGGCCCAGTCCTCGTACTGCTTGCCCGGGAACACGGGGCAGGTCTCGCCGCAGCCCATGGTGACGACGACGCCCGCTTCCTGCACGCCGTCGTAGGTGAGCAGGGTCGGGACGTGGCCGGTCACGGTGAGGCCGCGCTCGGCAAGCACCTCAGCGACCACGGGGTTCACACCGTCGCCGGGCTCGGAGCCGGCGGAGCGGGCGTCGAGGCCCAGGGAGCGCGCGATCACCTGCGCTGCCACGGACCTGCCGCTGTTGTGGATGCACGCGAACAGGACGATCACGCGACGATGTTCTCGGCGATGTGGGCGGCGTCGGGGTAGAGCAGGCGCACGCAGCCGTAGCCGAGCGCGCCGCCGAGCAACTGCATGCCGACGAACGCGAGCACGCTCGACGGGTCGATGCCGGCGAAGGTGTCGGACAGCGTGCGGGCCACCGTGATGGCCGGGTTGGCGAACGAGCTGCTGGACGTGAACCAGTAGGCGGCGGCGATGTAGCCGCCGACGGCGAAGGGCACCGCGGTACGGCGGGAGCGGGCGACACCGAAGACCACCAGCACCAGGCCGAGCGTCGCGACCACCTCGCCGAGCAGCTGTCCCGCGCCGCCGCGGGTGTGCGTGCTGACCGTCACGGCGTCCAGGTCGAACATCAGGTTCGCGACGACGACTCCGCCTGCGGTACCGAGGAACTGGGACGCGGTGAAGAGCGCGGCGTCGCGAGGTCGTACTGCCCGCAGCGCGAGCTCGACGAGCGTGACGACGGGGTTGAACGCCGCGGACACCGGGCCGAGGGCGAGGATCAGCGCGACGAGGACGGCGCCGGTCGCGGTGCTGTTCTCCAGCAGCTGGAGCCCGGTGTCCCGGGTGAGCCGGGTGGCCATGATCCCGGAGCCGACGACCGCGGCCGCGAGGAACGCCGAGCCGAGCAGCTCGGCGAAGGCCCGCCTCAGCAGCACGACGGGTCGATCGTCCGGCACAGCGCCGTGAGGTTGTCGCGCAGCGGCCGGTAGAAGACGTTGGCTCCCTCGCGGGTGCCCTCGACCAGCCCTGCCTCGCGCAGCTGCTTGAGGTGGTGGCTCACGGTCGCCTCCGTGAGCCCGACGGCAGGAGCGAGGTCGCACGTGCAGTGCCCGCCCTCGTTCGCGAGCAGCATCGACATGAGCCGGACGCGGACCGGGTCGGCGAGGGCCTTGAGGCGCAGCGCGACCTGCAGCGCGTCGCCGTCGGACATCACGCCGGCGGCGAGGGGGGTGCAGCAGACGGTCGCGCTGACGTCGAGGGCAGGAAGCGTCTTGGGCACGAGTTCAACATACATCGAACTTGACAAACATCACATCGCTGAGCAAGGTCTTAGACATCCATCGAAGAAAGGTGCTCCCGTGAGCCGTGTCCAGCTGGCCCTCAACGTCGACGATCTCGAGGCCTCGGTCGCCTTCTACAGCAAGCTGTTCAACACCGGTCCCGCCAAGGTGAAGCCCGGCTACGCCAACTTCGCGGTGGCCGAGCCGCCGCTCAAGCTCGTCCTCATCGAGAACCCGGGCAAGGGCGGCTCCGTGAACCACCTCGGCGTCGAGGTCGGCTCCTCCGAGCAGGTGCACGGCGAGATCGCGCGGCTCACCGACGAGGGCCTGTTCACCCTCGAGGAGATCGGCCAGACCTGCTGCTTCGCCAAGCAGGACAAGGTCTGGGTCAGCGGCCCCGCCGGCGAGCGGTGGGAGGTCTACACCGTGCTCGAGGACGCCGAGTCCTTCGGCGGTGACGCGCCCGAGGGCGGCACCTGCTGCGGCGAGCCCGTCAGTGCCGGGTCAGCCTGCTGCTGAGGGCGAACCGGACTGCGGAGGCGGGATCGTCGCTGACGCCCTGGAGCATCCAGAGCTGACCGTCGTGCTCCTCGAGCGCCCACACGCCCTCGCGGGAGACCTTGCGCCAGCGACCGGCGCGGTCGAGGGGCACTGCTCGCCGGTCCCCCTTGCGCGGGCGTCGTCTCCACATGCTCACTGTTCGCAGGCGGTGCCTCTGAGGTTCATGTCGCAAAACCGCGAGTCCCGGCCTCGCTGACGCGCGAGGATGACGTCGTGCATCAGGACTTCGACGCGTGCCTCCGGGCCGTGCAGGCCAAGGACCCCCGGTTCGACGGGTGGTTCTTCACCGCGGTCCGCACGACCGGCATCTACTGCCGGCCCTCTTGCCCTGCGGTCCCTCCCAAAGCGCGGAACATCGCGTTCCACCCGACGGCGGCGTCCGCGCAGGCAGCGGGCTTCCGGGCCTGCAAGCGGTGCCGCCCGGACGCGAGTCCCGGCAGCCCGGAGTGGGACACCCGCGGCGACCTGGTGGCCCGCGCCGTCCGGCTCATCGCGGACGGCGTCGTCGACCGCGAGGGCGTGCCGGGTCTCGCGGAGCGGCTCGGCTACAGCCGGCGGCAGCTGGAGCGGCTGCTGCTGGCCGAGCTCGGCGCCGGCCCGCTCGGCCTGGCCCGGGCGCAGCGGGCCCAGACGGCCCGGTTGCTCATCGAGACCACCGGGCTGAGCATCACCGACGTCGCGTTCGCGAGCGGCTTCGGCAGCGTGCGGCAGTTCAACGACACCGTGCGGGAGGTCTTCGCCACCACGCCCGGCGACCTGCGCGCCAAGGCCCGGCCCGGTGCGCCGGCCAAGGGGACCGTCACCGTGCGCCTCCCCTTCCGGCAGCCGCTCTTTCCCGACAACCTGTTCGGGCACCTGGTCGCGACCGGCGTACCCGGCGTCGAGGAGTGGCGCGACGGGGCGTACCGGCGGACGCTGCGGCTCCCCCACGGCCACGGGGTGGTGGCCCTTGCCCCGGCCCCCGAGCACATCGCGTGCACGCTGCGGCTGCAGGACATGCGCGACCTCGCGGCGGCCATCGCCCGGTGCCGGCGGCTGCTCGACCTCGACGCCGACCCGGTTGCCGTCGACGCGCAGCTCAGCCAGGACCCACAGCTGGAACCCCTGGTGCGCAAGGCGCCCGGCCGCCGGGTTCCTCGCACCGTCGACGGCCACGAGCTCGCGATCCGTGCCGTCCTCGGCCAGCAGGTGTCGACGGCCGCCGGACGCACCCTGGCCGGACGGCTGGTCATCGCCTTCGGTGACCCGGTCGAGGACGACAGCCTCACCCACCTGTTCCCGACGGCGGAGCAGCTGGTCGACGCCGGCGACCACCTCGCGATGCCGGACAGCCGACGTCAGACCGTGCTGCGACTGGCGCGCGCCCTGGCCGAGGGATCCGTCGACGTGGACGCGGGCGCCGACTGGGTGCGGGCCCGCTCCGACCTCGCGGCGCTGAAGGGGATCGGCCCCTGGACCGTCGAGACGGTCGCGATGCGCGCGCTCGGCGACCCGGACGCCTTCCTCCCCACCGACCTCGGCGTCGCCCAGGCGCTGAAAGCCCTGGGAACCAAGGACTCTGAGCTCTGGCGCCCCTGGCGCGCCTACGCCGTCCAGCACCTCTGGGCGCTCGGCGACCATCCCATCAACGACATGCCTGGAGAGACGTCATGACCTTCGCCCTCGTCGACAGCCCCGTCGGCCCCCTGACCCTCGTCTCGGACGACGGCGCCCTGGCCGGCCTCTACATGGACGAGCACCGGCACATGCCCGTCATCACCGGAGACCGCGACGACGGCGCGCTGCCCGAGGTGCGGGAGCAGCTCGCGGCGTACTTCGTCCGGGAGCTCAAGGAGTTCGACCTCCGGACCTCGGTCCGCGGCACGGACTTCCAGCGGCGGGTCTGGGCAGGCCTCGCCCAGATCCCGTACGGCGAGACCTGGTCCTACCGGGAGCTGGCCGAGCACATCGGTGCGCCCAAGGCGGTCCGGGCCGTCGGCCTGGCCAACGGCAAGAACCCGGTCAGCATCGTCGTCCCGTGCCACCGGGTCGTCGGAGCCAACGGCTCGCTGACCGGGTACGGCGGCGGGCTCGTGAACAAGCAGCTGCTGCTCGACCTCGAGCGCGGCCTCTAGCGGCGTACGTGCCCTCGCCGCGCTGACCCCTTGCTGGCAGGATGACCCCATCGAGGAGGCGATCCGCCCATGACAGCTGCCATCGACTCTGGCCCGGCCGCACCGGCCCTGCCGACGACCACCATCGGCGGTGCGCTCGACCACGCCGCCGCCCTGTGGGGCGAGCGGGAGGCGTTGGTGAGCGTCGAGCAGGGCCTGCGCCTCACCTACGCCGAGCTGGCGGCCGCGGTCGATGCCCTCGCGTCCGGTCTCGCCGCTCGTGGCGTCGCGAAGGGGGACCGCGTCGGCATCTGGTCGCCGAACTGCGCGGAGTGGCTGCTGACGCAGTACGCCACCGCCCGCCTCGGCGCGATCCTCGTGACGATCAACCCGGCCTACCGCACGCACGAGCTCGCGTACGTCCTCGAGCAGTCAGGCGTCTCGCTGCTCGTCGCCGCGCCCTCGTTCAAGACCAGCGACTACGTCGCGATGTCCGCCGAGGCGGCGCCCGACGTGCCCGCGGTCTTCTTCGGTTCGCCTGAGTGGCAGGCAATCGCGGGCGCAACCGGCACCCCGCCGGCGGTGCAGCTGAGCCCGGACGAGGCGATCAACATCCAGTACACGTCCGGGACCACGGGCTTCCCGAAGGGCGCCACCCTCAGCCACGCCAACATCCTCGGCAACGGGTTCCTCGTGGGCGAGGGCTGCGGCTACACCGAGCGGGACCGGGTCTGCGTGCCGGTTCCCTTCTACCACTGCTTCGGCATGGTGATGGGCAACCTCGGTGCCCTCACGCACGGGGCGTGCGTCGTCGTACCCGCCCCTGCCTTCGACCCGGCCGCGACGCTGCGCGCCGTCCAGGCGGAGCGGTGCACCTCGCTCTACGGGGTGCCCACGATGTTCATCGCGGCCCTGGGCCTGGATGACTTCAGCAGCTATGACCTGTCGACGCTGCGGACCGGGATCATGGCCGGCTCGCCGTGCCCGGTGGAGGTCATGAAGCGGGTCGCGGACTACATGCCGGAGGTCACCATCTGCTACGGCATGACCGAGACCTCGCCGGTGTCGACGCAGACCAAGGCCGACGACTCGCTCGACAACCGCACCGCCACCGTCGGCAGGGTGCACCCGCACGTCACGGTGAAGGTCGTCGATCCCGAGACCGGCGGGACCGTCCAGCGCGGCGAGACCGGCGAGCTCTGCACGGGCGGGTACGGGGTCATGCTCGGCTACTGGAACGACGAGGCCAAGACGGCGGAGGCCGTGGATGCCGAGGGCTTCATGCACACGGGCGACCTCGCCGTCATGGACGAGCACGGCTACCTGTCGATCGTCGGTCGAAGCAAGGACATGGTCATCCGCGGCGGCGAGAACATCTACCCGCGGGAGGTCGAGGAGTTCCTCTACACGCACCCGGACGTCGTCGACGCCCAGGTCATCGGCGTCCCCGACGAGAAGTACGGCGAGGAGCTGTGCGCGTGGGTCCGGCTGCGCGAGGGGGTCACCATGGACGTCGACGGTCTCAGGGAGTTCTGCACGGGCAAGCTCGCGCACTACAAGGTGCCGCGCTACGTGCGCGTCTGCGACGAGTTCCCCATGACCGTCACCGGCAAGGTGCAGAAGTTCAAGATGCGCGAGACGTCGATCGAGGAGCTCGGCCTGCAGGCGGCCGCGGGCATCCGGACCGCCTGAGGTCAGGAGCTGATCGGGACGCGGACCTGCAGCGCCGCGAGGGCGGCGTCGAAGCCGGCGAGCACGTCCAGCGACGGTTCGAGCAACCACTGCACCTGCAGGCCGTCCATGACGGCGAGGAGCGCGGACGCGACAGCACCTGCGTCGATCGACGGGTTCACCTCGCCGACCGTCTGCCCCTCGTGCAGGGCACGCGCCAGCCGACGGCGCGATCGCGCGTACCGCTCCTGGAAGTAGTCGTGGGCGGGGTGCTCCGCGTTGATGGCCTCCGCCGACAGGGTGGTGAACAGCCGTACCAGGCCGGGTTGTGCGAGGTTGCTGACGACGACCTCGCGGAGCCCCTCGAGGACGCCGATGCCCACCGCGCTCTCGAAGTGCGACAGCGAGGCGGCGTCCTTCTCCGCGATCACTGCGGCGAGCAGGGCCTCCTTGGAGCTGAAGTGGTGCAGGACGCCCGCCTGGCTCAGTCCTACGGCCTCGGCGATCTCCCGCAGGGACGACCCCTGGAACCCGCGCTCGGCGAAGGCCTCGAGGGCCTTGTGCAGGATGTCCGCCCGCCGCGCCTGGCTCTTCGCGTAGGGACCGCGTACTCCCCTTCCCGTTGCCACGAAGGGATCTTAGGGCCCTTGCGACGAAAACCTAGTGACCGATCGTCATTCGCGCTAGCGTGCGCCGTCGACTCCTACGAGCACGGGACGGTCATGGATCTCGAGGCACTCCTGTCCGCCCTCACCCTGGAGGAGAAGGCCAGCCTCACCTCGGGGCAGGACATGTGGACGGTCCCGGGGATCGCTGCTCACGGCATTCCGGCCATCACCGTCACGGACGGGCCGAACGGCGCCCGGGGGTCGGCGCTCCTCGGCGCGGGCCGCGTCAGCGCCGCCTGCGTCCCGTGCGGCACCGCACTCGGAGCGACCTGGGACCCCCGGCTCGTGGAGTCGGTCGGCGCGGTGCTCGGCGAGGAGGCACGCACCAAGTCGGCACGGGTGCTGCTGGCACCGACGGTCAACCTTCACCGCAGCCCGCTCGCCGGCCGCAACTTCGAGTGCTCCGCGGAGGATCCGCTGCTGTCGGGAAGGACGGCTGCCGCCTTCGTGCGTGGCGTCCAGAGCCGTGGGGTCGCGGCGACCGTGAAGCACTTCGTCGGCAACGAGGCAGAGTTCGAACGGACCACCATCGACTCCCGGATCGGGGAGCGCGCGCTCCACGAGCTCTACCTCGTCCCCTTCGAGCTCGCGGTGAAGGAGGGCGGCGTGCACGCCGTCATGACCTCCTACAACCGCGTCAACGGCCGCTGGGTCGCCGAGGACCGCCACCTGCTCGAGGACGTCCTGCGAGGAGAGCTCGGTTTCGGCGGGGTCGTGATGACCGACTGGTTCGGGGTGGCCGGCACCGCGGCTGCGGCGCACGCGGGACTGGACCTGCAGATGCCCGGGCCCGCGCGCTTCTTCGGCTCGACCCTCGCCGACGCCGTTCGCTCGGGTGACGTGGACGAGACCCGTCTCGACGAGACCGTCCGTCGGTGGCTGACGCTGATCGACGCCCTCGACGCCTGGCAGGACGAGCCGGCGCCCGAGCGAGCGGTGGACTCGCCGGAGCACGCCGCCGTTGCCCGTCGCGCCGCGTCCGACGCGACAGTGCTGCTGAAGAACGACGGCCTGCTCCCGTTGCGGGGCACCGAGTCCATCGCGCTCCTCGGGCCCAACGCGCAGCGGGCGCACATCATGGGCGGCGGGTCGGCTCAGCTCCGGGCGCACCGGCTGGTCCCGATCTCGGAGGTCCTGCCCCGGCGCGTGACGGGCCCGGTCACCCTGCAGGCCGGCTGCCTCATCGACAAGACCGTGCGTCCCTTGCCCGGGCCGCTCGAGACGACGTTCTTCGACGGGGCCGGCGTCGTGGTGGGGACCACCCAGGAGCGGGAGGCCCGGCTGATCTACTTCGACGAGCCGTTCGAGGGGCTCGACCCCGACGACTTCGGGTTCACGGCTCGCACGACCTACACCCCGGCGGACAGCGGCCCGCACCGCTTCACCCTCGTGCAGGCCGGGCGGGCCCGCCTCACCGTCGCGGGCACGGTGGTGATCGACGGCTTCGCCGACGTCCCTGCGCCCGGCACGGAGCTGTTCGGCCTGGGCAGCGTCGAGGTCGAGGCGTCGGTGGAGCTGGTCCGGGATGGGCCCGTCGAGATCGTCATCGACTACAGCAGTGAGGGGTCGATCATCCTGCACGGGCTCAAGGTCGGACTGCGGCCCCCGGTGCCCGACGACCTCCTGGAGCGAGCCGTGGCCGCCGCAGCCGCGGCGGACGTCGCCGTCGTCGTCGTGGGCACGTCGGACGAGTGGGAGAGCGAGGGGCACGACCGCACCAGCATGGACCTGCCCGGGGACCAGGACGAGCTCGTCCGGCGCGTGTGCGAGGCGAACCCACGGACCGTGGTCATCGTGAACGCCGGCGCCCCGGTCACGATGGACTGGGCGGACCGAGCCGCCGCCGTCGTCGTGCCCTGGCTCGGTGGGCAGGAGATGAGTGAGGCGGTCGTCGACGTGCTGCTCGGTGCAGCCGAGCCGGCCGGTCGCCTGCCGATGACGCTGCCCCTGCGCGTCGAGCACACTCCGGCCTACGGAAGCTTCCCGGGTGAGAACCACGTCGTGAGCTACGGCGAGTCCCTGCTCATGGGC
>JAODNF010000058.1 GCA_025464915.1 Frankiales bacterium
GGGGGCCTGACAGCGGGCACCTACGAGATCGCGGTGGACAAGGAGGAAGCCTCCGGGGCCCAGGGCGAGACCCGCACCAGGTCGTTGATGGGGTACCTGACCGACTTCGCGCACCACGTCCCGGACAGCTCCACCGCGCCTCGCGAGCAGTTCTCCGTGAGCGTGGGGCAGGACACCGTGGTCCATGAGTCGATCTTCGCTGCCGACTCGGTGTCCGGGACGGTCACCGATGCCACGACCGGGCTGCCCGTGCCGGACGTGCACGTCTACGCCTTCGGTGACTCGGTCTGGAACCGCGACCTCATCTACACCGAGGGCTACACCGACTCCCTGGGCCGGTACACGGTCGCGGGCCTCGGGCCGGGCAGCTACCAGATCTGCTTCGAGCCCGACGCGAGCACGACGGCGGTGTCGTCCTACCGGTCCGCGTGCTGGAAGGACCGGCCGTTCAGCTTCCCGGCCGAGGGGGCCGACCCCGTGCAGGTCGACGGGTTCGGCACGGCTGTCGCAGGCATCGACCAGGCCCTGGTCCTCAAGCCGTAGCCGACCGCGGTCAGTCGACCAGGGCCTGGCGCTCGAACTGGGTGCGGTAGAGCTCGGCGAACAGCCCGTCCTTGGCGAGCAGCTCGTCGAAGGTGCCGCGCTCGGCGACCCGACCCTCGTCGATGACGAGGATCTGATCGGCGTCGCGGACGGTGGAGAGCCGGTGGGCGATGACCAGGCTGGTACGGCCTTGCAAGGCCGTCGCCAGCGCGCGCTGGACGGCTGCCTCGGACTCGGAGTCGAGGTGCGCCGTCGCCTCGTCGAGGACGACCAGGCCCGGGGCCTTCAGCAGCAGCCGGGCGATCGCCATCCGCTGCTTCTCGCCGCCGGAGAGCCGGTAGCCGCGGTCACCCACGACCGTGTCGAGGCCGTCCGGGAGGGACCGGACGAGTGGGCCGACCTGGGCGCTGTCGAGGGCGGCCCAGAGGTCGTCGTCGGTGGCCCCCGGGCGGGCGTAGAGCAGGTTGGCGCGGATCGAGTCGTGGAACATGTGCGCGTCCTGGGTCACGACGCCGATAGCGTCGCGCAGGGACTGGAGCGTGACGTCGCGGACGTCCTCCCCTCCGATCCGGATGGCGCCGTCCTGCACGTCGTACATCCTGGTGACGAGCTGGCTGATCGTGGTCTTGCCGGCGCCGGACGGCCCGACGAGCGCCGTCAGCGAGCCCGCGGGAGCGCTGAAGGTGACGCCGTGCAGCACGGTCTGCGGCTCGGTGTTGTCGAGGACCGCGACCGACTCGAGCGAGGCCAAGGAGACCTCGGACGCGCGGGGGTAGCGGAAGACGACGTCGTCGAACTCGATCGACTGCGCGGTCGAGGCAAGGACCGCGGCATCAGGCTTCTCGGCGACCATCGGCTCGAGGTCGAGGACCTCGAAGACGCGCTCGAAGGAGACCAGGGCGGTCATGACGTCGACCCGCACGTTGGACAGGGCGGTGAGCGGCCCGTAGAGCCGGATCAGGTAGGACGAGAGGGCGATGAGGGTGCCCACGGAGAACGAGCCCTCGGCCGCGAGCGTGCCGCCCACGCCGTACACGAGGGCGGTCGCGAGGCTGGCGACGAGGGTGAGCGAGACGAAGAAGACCCGGCCGTACATCGCGCTCGTGATGCCGATGTCGCGGACCCGGCCGGCGCGGGCGCGGAAGTCCTCGTCCTCGGCCTCCGGCCGCCCGAAGAGCTTGACCAGCAGAGCGCCGGAGACGTTGAAGCGCTCGGTCATCGTGTTGTTCATCTGCGCGTTGAGGCCGTAGGCCTCGCGGGTCAGGGCCTGCAGCCTGGTGCCGAGCAGCCGCGCCGGGATGATGAAGACCGGGAGCAGGACGAGCGACAGCAGCGTGATCTGCCAGGACAGGATGAACATCGCGGTCAGTGTCGTGACGACACCGATGACGTTGCTGACGACGTTGGAGAGCGTTCCGGTGAAGGCCTGCTGGGCCCCGAGGACGTCGTTGTTGAGGCGGCTGATCAGCGCGCCCGTCTGGGTGCGCGTGAAGAAGGCGATCGGCTGCCTCTGCACGTGCGCGTAGACCTTGGCGCGCATGTCGTAGATCAGGCCCTCGCCGATGCGGGCGGAGTACCAGCGCTGGGCGAGACCGAGGATCGCGTCGAACAGCGCGAGGCCGACCAGCAGCAGTGCCATCGCGAGCACCACGCTCGTCGACCCCGTCGCAGGCGGGTTCTTGCCGATGCCGTCGTCGATGACCTTCTTGAAGATCAGCGGGTTCGCGACGGCGACCAGCGCGTCCACGACGATGAGGACGAGGAAGATGCCGAGGTCGCGCTTGTAGGGCGAGGCGAACCGGCCGATCCGGCGGACCGTCCCGGGCGCCAGCTTCTGCTCGAGCACGGACGCGTCCCGCTGGAACGACCGCATCATCTGCATGGGCCCACCCGGGCCCATCGGTCCTGCCATCAGCTCTCCTCCTTCGTCAGAAGGCGGAGATCCCGGTCAGGGCTCGTCCGATGATGAGCTTCTGAATCTGTGAAGTGCCCTCGTACAGAGTGGTAACGCGTGCGTCTCTCAGGTACTTCCCGGCGGGGTACTCGTCGATGTAGCCGTAGCCGCCGTGCGCCTGCACGCAGCTGTTGGCAGCCCGCACCGATGCCTCCGACGCGTAGTACTTCGCCTTGGAGGCGGCCAGTGAGTAGTCCTCGCCGCGCGTCTTGAGGTCGGCGACCCGCCAGGTGAGCAGCCGGGCGCAGTCGACCTCGACCGCGGTGTCGGCGAGAAGCTCCTGGACGAGCTGGTGGCCGGCGATGACCTTGCCGAACTGCTTGCGCTCGGTCGTGTACTTGATCATGGTGTCGAGCGCGGCCTGAGCCAGGCCGGTGCACGAAGCGCCGAGCGACATCCGGCCGTCGTTCAGGGCGGTCAGGGCGACCCGGATGCCCTTGCCCTCCTCGCCGCCGAGGAGCGCCTCTGGTCCGACGCGGACATCACGCAGCACCAGCTCGGCGGTGTCGCAGGAGCGCAGGCCGAGCTTGCCGTGGATCTTCTTCGCCTCGAAGCCCGGCGTGTCGTTGGGGACGAGGAACGCCGAGACCCCCCGGGCGCCCTCCCCCCCGGTGCGGGCCATGAACAGCGTGACGCCGGCGATGGTGCCGTTCGTGATGAAGATCTTGGTGCCGTTGAGGACGTAGGAGCCGTCCGGCTGCCGCACCGCGGTCGCGGTGAGGTCCGCGGGGTTGGACCCGTGGTCGGGCTCGGTGAGGCCGAAGCACCCGAGCACCTCCCCGGTGGCCATCCGCGGCAGCCACTGGGCCTTCTGCTCCTCGGTGCCCCACCGCGCCACGGAACCGGCGACAAGGCCGAGGTGCACGCTGACGAGGGAGCGGACGTTGGCGTCGCCGCGTCCCAGCTCCTCGATGTAGAGCACGTACGACAGCGGGTCGCCGCCGCCCCCGCCGTACTCCTCGGGGATCGACAGCCCGATGAACCCGGTCTCGCGCAACCCGTCGAGGGCCTCCTGGGGGAAGCGCTCCTCACGGTCGTTCTGAAGCGCGCGCGGGGCGACGACGTCGTCGACCCACTCCTTGACTGCCTTCTTGACTGCGTCCTGCTCGGCACTGAGCGTGAAGTCCATGCGCCCACCCTAGGACGAGCCTGCGTCAGGCGCGCTTCTTGCGGGTCGCGACGCCGCGACCGCGCAGCGTGGCGCCCGACTCGGACAGGATGCGGTGGACGAACCCGTAGGAGCGGCCGTGCTCCTCGGCGAGCGCGCGGATGCTCGCGCCGCCCTCGTACTTCTGCTTCAAGGCCCCTGACAACGACTCCCTGTCGTCGCCCGTGACCCTGCTGCCCTTCTTCAGATCCACCACTGCCTTCGCCCTCCTGGGTTCGCCGTACGTGCGCTTCCCCCAGCCCCTACCGCGATTCCCGGTGACCTAACCCGCCTCGGCGGTGAAGATCACCGCGTCGTAAGCAGGCTCGAACCCCAGCCCCTGGAAGAACCCCTCCTGCAGGCCGTTGGTCTCCACCGACGCCCACACCAAAGAGGCCCCGCGCTGCAGGAGCGTGGCGGACACGGCGCTGGCCAGGGCGCGGCCGAAGCGGCGGTTGCGGGCGTGCCGGGCGACGGCGACCTCCACGACCTGACCGACCGCCCCGTGCGAGAAGCCCGTTGCAACCCCGACCAGCTCCCCGCCCTGCCAGGCGCCGAAGGCCAGGTGACGAGGGTCGTCGAGCCGATGGCCCTGCACG
>JAODNF010000008.1 GCA_025464915.1 Frankiales bacterium
GTGCCACGGAACCCGTTGCCGGTGTGACGAACCCGGACAGCGTGTTGAACAGCGTGGTCTTGCCGGCGCCGTTGGGCCCGATGACCGCCACGACCTCCTGCGCGTCCACGTGCAGGCTCACGTCGTGCAGGGCGCGGAGCCCCGCGAACTCCACCGTGATGCCGTGCGCCGCGAGCACCGTGCCGCGCTGTCCGCGGTGTCGGTGCTGCGTCCCGACGCCGACCGGTAGGGCCCCAATGGTGCGCGCCGGCGACGGGAAGCGGGACCGGACCACGGCACGGACCTGGCCGCCGATCCCCTCCGGGTGCGCCCCGATGCTGATCACCACGCCGAGCGACCCGACGAGCAGGAAGAGGTCGCCCTGCAGCCACGAGGGGTTGAACGTCGCCACGGCGACGAACAGGCTCGTCGCGGCCACCACCCCGACACGAGCGACGATGCCCCCGATCACGACGTAGATGACGAAGGCGAGCGAGCCCAGCGCGTTGAAGGACGTGCCCGTCACCAGCCCCAGGCGATAGCCGAACAGGCCACCGGCGATCCCGGCCAGCAGGCCTGACAGCACGAAGGCGAGGACAGGCAGGACGCTCGTGCCGATGCCGCGCGCCGTGGACGCGACGGGGTTGTCACGGAGGCTGACGAGGGCGCGGCCGAGCGGGGACGCGAGCAGGAGGCGGTCCAGGGCCCACACCGCCGCGAGGGCCACGACGCACAGCCCCAGGAAGGCGCGCTCGTCCGAGAGGTCCAGACCGGCAAGGCTGGGTCGGTCCAGCGAGATCCCCGCTCCACCGTTGGAGAAGAACGGCCGGGGGAACAGGTACTCCTGCAGCACATAGCCCAGGGCGAACGTGAGCACGGCGAGGTAGAGCCCTCGAACCCGCAACGCGGCGACGCCCACCACGGCCGCGACGGCCGCCGTGGACAGGGCGCCGACGAGGAGCGCAAGAGGCGCGGGCAGGCCCCAGGTCGCCGCCGACACCGCTGTCATGAAGGCGCCCAGGCCGAGGAACCCCACATGCGACAGCGAGAGCTGCCCGGTCGTGGTGATGAGGAAGTTCAGAGACAGGGCAAGGATGGCGAAGACGGGCAGGATCGACAGCTTGTACGCCAGCGGCGACGACAGCATCGAGATCACCGCCAGGGCGACCACCAGCAGCACTGCCGGCAGGATCCAGCGCGCCGGGTCCCGCTGTGCGGGGGGCACCGTGAGCACCGGGTGCAGCTCGACGAGGGACTCCACGCCCTCGGTCGCCAGCCCGGTGCTTCGCTTGCCGAAGAGCCCCTGCGGCCGCAACAGCAGGGTGAGTCCGATGAGGACGAACACGACGAGCTGAGGCGACCCCGGGACCTGCCCGAACCAGTCCCGAGTGAGGCTCTCCGACACCCCGACCACGACCCCGCCGACAAGGCAGCCGGGCAGGCTCGACATGCCGCCGATGATGGCCGCCGCGAAGATGCTGGGCAGGGCGATCGTCGCGAAGCCCGGGCCGACATCACCCTGGATCCAGCCGAGCAGGATCGCCGCTCCTGCGGCAAGGGTTCCGGCGATCGACCAGGCGATCGCCTCGGAACGGCGCGGCCGCAGGCCGATGAGGGCTGCGCCCCGACGGTTGTCGGCGCCGGCCCGGAGCTGCAGACCCAAGGGCGTCGCGTGGAGCAGCAGCCACAGCCCGACGCACGCGAGGGCGACGACGGCGAGCACGACGAACCGGATGTAGGGGATGTTGAAGCCCCAGTGGTCGAAGCGCGCATCGATGGGGGAGGGGAAGTGCTGGTTGGCTCCCCCGATCTTGTCCTCGACAAGGACGAGGAACGAGATGAGGGCGACGGTTCCCACCAGCGGCGGCAGCGTCGCGCTGCCACCCGGTCGCACCAGGAAGAACCAGGCCAACCAGCCGACGGAGCCCCCGACGGCGAGCGCGAGCGGGATGGACAGCCACAGGCTCAGCCCGTGCTGGTACGACAGGGAGCCGACGAGGAACGCGGCGACCCCCCCGATCTCACCCTGGCCGAAGTCGAGGATGCGGGTGCTGTTGTTGACCAGGACGATGCCGAGGGAGAAGAGGCCGTAGACCGCTCCGCTGGCGATCCCGATGATGACGAACTGCAGCACGTTCCTCATGTCAGAAGTCGTGCCGCCAGCGCTTGTCCACCTCTGGCTCGCACGTGCAGGAGTAGTCGCCCTTCCAGATCACGACGTCGTGACCGCCGAACTGACCCCCCGCGAAGTTGATCGGGTTGAGCAACCCGTTGTCGTACCTCATGGTCCGCAGGCCGGCCGCGAAGCTCTCCCGGGTGACGTCACGGCCGGCGCGCTGCAGCGCCTCTCGGAGCACGTCCATGTAGCCGCAGATGTTCTCGCCGCCGACGGGGTAGGCCCCCCAGTCCGACGTGGCGTACTTCGCCCACGCCGCACGGCAGGTCTGTCCCACTTTCGTCGTCCCCGAGAACGGGCTGTGGTAGTTGGAGAAGGTCAGGCAGCCGTCGACGGCCGGCGTTCCCAGCTCCGCCGCATCAGGGTTGCAGGCGGCGGTGTTCGCCCAGCCCGTGTACTGCGGCTTGTAGCCCTGCGCCTGGCAGACCTGAGCCATCCGGCTGAAGACCGTGGGCGCGGCCAGCACGCTCACGATCTTCACGTTGGCGCCGGCCAGCTTGACGCACTCGGCGCTCAGCTCGTTGGCGTTGCCGTTCTTGTCGACCGAGTCGTCCACCGCGAGGCCGTGGCCGGCGGCGCTGGTGAAGGCGTTGACGAAGGCCTTGTGGGAGCCGTCGAAGTTGGCGCTGTTGGCTCGGACGAAGCCGACCTTCTGCGTCTTGCCTCCGAGCGAGTGCACGATCCACCTCGCCTGCATCGGGGCCTGCTGGTCGTAGGTCGTCGTGAACGCGAAGTAGTACGGCGTGTGCTGCAGCCCGTTCTCGGAAGCGCCCAGTGAGCCGTAGTAGACCTTCTGCTTGCTGAGGTACTGCCCGCAGGCGACCGTCTGATCGGCGCCGCCGGTCCCGGAGATGAAGAACGCCTTCCAGGCCACGAGGTTGCGGCAGGCCTGCAGCGCTGCGGCGGGGTCGTACTGGTCGTCTTGGATGT
>JAODNF010000049.1 GCA_025464915.1 Frankiales bacterium
CGTCGTGTCGGCCCTGGCCAGCAACGAGTCGCGTGGCGGTCACTTCCGCGAGGACTTCCCGACCCGCGACGACGTGAGCTTCATGCGCCACACGATGGCCTACAGGGACGGCGGCGACGTCCGCCTCGACTACAAGCCGGTCGTGCAGACGCGCTACCAGCCGATGGAGCGGAAGTACTAGTGACGATCATCGAGGACCGATCCGCCCCCGAGCTCGGCGAGCACCAGCGGCTCGTCACGCTGAAGGTCCGGCGCTACGACCCCGAGCTGTTCGAGGACGCCCACTGGCAGTCCTTCGAGGTGCCCGTGGAGAAGGGCGACCGGCTGCTCGACGCCCTGCACCACGTGAAGTGGTACCTCGACGGGTCTCTCACCTTCCGGCGCTCCTGCGCGCACGGGGTCTGCGGCTCCGACGCGATGCGGGTCAACGGCGTGAACCGCCTGGCGTGCAAGGTCCTCGTGAAGGACCTCGGGGACACCATCACCGTCGAGCCCATCAAGGGCCTCACGGTCGAGAAGGACCTCGTCGTCGACATGGAGCCGTTCTTCGACGCGTTCCGGTCGATCAAGCCCTTCCTCATCACGAGCGGCAACGAGCCGACCCGCGAGCGGCTGCAGAGCGCCGAGGACCGCGAGCGGTTCGACGACACGACGAAGTGCATCATGTGCGCCGCCTGCACGACCTCGTGCCCGGTGTTCTGGAACGACGACCAGTACTTCGGCCCGCAGGCCATCGTGATGGCGCACCGCTTCATCTTCGACAGCCGGGACGAGGGCGCCGCGGAGCGGCTGGAGATCCTCAACGACAAGGAGGGCGTCTGGCGCTGCCGGACGACCTTCAACTGCACCGACGCGTGCCCACGGGGGATCCAGGTCACGAAGGCGATCCAGGAGGTCAAGCGCGCGCTGATCTTCCGCCGGGCCTGACTCACGGGAAGGCGCCGACGGCGGTGAGGAAGGCCGCAGCGCGGCGGGAGAGGACCACGCCGACAGTCTGACGTGGACCGGACAGGCGAGCAGGTTCCGGTATCCTTGCTCGCACCATGCGGACCCCCCGACGACTCGCTCTCGCCGCGGCTGCCCTGGCGCTCCCCGTGATCGGCGGCGCCCCTGCGCACGCCGACTCGCCTGCCACCGTGGGCGGGGAACAGCTGGCCACGCGCGGGGTCGTGACCGCCTCCGGCGCCCCTGCGCTGCCCGTGACCACCGCTGCCGGCTGGGTCGTCGCCGACCTCGACACCGGCGCCGTGCTCGCCGCCAAGGACCCGCACGGGCTCTACGCGCCGGCCAGCACCCTCAAGACGCTGACCGCGCTGACGCTCATCCCGAAGCTCGACAGCCACCAGCTGGTGCAGCCCACCTTCGACGACGTGAACGTCGAGGGCTCGAAGGTCGGCCTGGTGGACACCGTCCGCTACCCCGTGAACGAGCTCTTCACCTCGATGCTCGTGGTCTCCGGCAACGACGCGGCCCTCGCGCTCGCCACGGCCAACGGCGGCCTCACCAAGACGGTGGACGAGATGAACGCGGAGGCAGCGCGCCTGCAGGCCGACGACACGCACGCCGTCAACGACAACGGCCTCGACGCGCACGGGCAGCACAGCTCGGCGTACGACCTGGCCCTCATCGCGCGTGCCGGCATGCAGCTGCCCGACTTCCGGGCCTACGTCGCGACCAAGCACGCGCACATCCGCGGGGCCCACAGGAACGCCCCGATCGCGATCAGCAGCCACGACAAGCTGCTCTACAACTACCCCGGCGCCATCGGCATCAAGAACGGCTTCACGGTCGCCGCCCGCGCGACCTTCGTCGGCGCCGCGACCCGGGGCGGGCACACCCTCGTCGTCACCCTGATGAAGACGGCGCCGCGCTACTGGCCCGAGGCCGCGGCCCTGCTCGACTGGGGCTTCAAGGCGACCGCCGCCGACGCGGCGCCCGTCGGTCAGCTCGTGGAGCCGCTGAGCGCCGAGGGCCCGGCGCCCACCGCCTCGCCTGGCGCAGCCCCGCAGCAGGTCGCCAAGGTCGCCGCTGCCAGCCCTGCCGGCGGCGGCCTGCCGCTGCTCCCCGCGACCGTCGTGGCCGCGGGTCTCGCCGTGATGGCGACCGGCCTGCTTCGCAACAGGCGCCGCAACCGGGGCAAGCTCAGGCTGCCGCCGATCTGAACGCGTCGAGCCCCGCCCGCGCCTTCTTCTGCACGGACGCCCTGAGCAGGTTCCCGAGGAGCCTGCCAGGCAGACCCAGGGCCTGACCGACCCACTTCCTGAAGTCGAAGTCGTCCCGCTGCTCGACGATCAGCCCGTCCTCGAACCGGAAGCGGCTGCGCACGTCGTTGACCACCCGGTTGCCGGTCTGCGCGAACGTGTAGGTCGCGATCCAGCGGGCGGTGCCGGTCGTCTCATCCGCGGCGCACTCGACGAGCTCGACGTGCAGGTCCTTCGACCGGCCCGCGAGCATCCGCCACATGTCACCAGGCTCGCCGTCCTTCAGCCCTGGGAACGCCGGGTCGTCGAACGTCGCGTGCGGCGCGTAGGCGCTGGCCATAGCGTCGCCGTCCTTGCGGGCGAAGGCGGCGTAGAAGTCCTCGAGGAGCTGCTGGTTGCTCACCTGCGCACCATACGGGCGAGGGTCCTCGCTCCGTAGAGCCCGACCGCACCGACGACCGCGAACGACGCAGCGCTGACGGCCCTCGCTGCCAGCACGACCTGCTTCTCGCCGGCCGTGGACGCCCCTGCCGGTACGACGGCGGCCGGCGCCTCCGACGCCTGCTCGGGCTCCTGCGGCTTCGCCTTGGACGACCAGCTGCGCTCCACGTCCGGATCATCGCGCAGGGCGGGCGCCAGCGGGGTCGGCGCGCCGTCCTCGGTGACGTTCAGGTCCTGGCCCGCGTACTCCTCGGGGATGCCGGCCTTGCGGGCCTGCTTGGGGTCGGCCGTTCCAGACGGGGCGACGTCGTCGTCGTACGGGGCCGTGACGGTGAACGCCGCGGTGTACAGGACCAGCCGCGAGACCAGGTTGAGGAACAGCAGCAGGCCCACCACCGTCGCGAAGGTGCCGTACGTCGCCTCCCCCTTGCTGGTCGTGCGGCCGATGTAGAAGGCGCCGAAGAACTTCAGGACCTCGAACCCGACGGCGCCGAACACGGCGCCCTTCAGCACCTGCCGGATGGGTGTCGGGACCTTGGCCAGCCGCAGGAACAGCCACAGGAAGATGGCGACGTCGACGAGGGCGCCGAGCAGGTAGCTCAGCCCGATGGTCAGTGCCTTGGCACCGAGGTTCTGGGAGAGGCCCAGGAACCCCACGACGCTCTCGGTCGCTGCCGTCGCCGCTCCGCTGACGACGACGGAGGCGGCGATGACGGCGAAGAGCCCGACGAGCGCGATCACGTCGGCGATCTTGCGCGTGACGATGTTGCCGGCCTTGATGTTCTGGTGCCACATCGTGCGGATGGCCTCGCGCAGCGCCTCGATCCACCCGAGGCCGGACAGCAGCGTGCCGACGAGCCCGATGAGACCCGCCTTGCCCGCGCTGTTCTGCACGACCGTGGCGATGGACGCGGCCGCGGCCTTGCCGAGGTAGGGGCCGAGGTTGCTGGTGATCTGCGTGCCGGCATCGTCCCCGAGCACCTGCCGGGTGACGTAGACCGCGATCAGCAGGATCGGGAACAGCGACAGGAACCAGTAGAAGGTCACCGACGACGCCAGCCGGTCACCGCCGTCGGCCTGGTAGCGCTGGTACATCCGCACGAGGTGGTCGAGCAACGGCCGCTTGCGCCGTACCCGCCCGAAGAGCTCCTTGATCCGGTTCACGTCCGGCTGCCTACCCCGGCTCCTCGGGAGGAAGCACGGGACCCGGGAGCGGCCGGTCGAAGGGGAAGTCCCGCTGCGGCCGCCAGACGTTGTCCTTGCCCTTCTCGAACAGCGTGAAGCCCCACACCTTGAAGCGGGCGTCGTAGTCGATGAGCTCGTCGAAGGCCCGGTCGAGCTGCTCCTTCGCGACGTCGTGCGCGACGGTCACGTGCGGGTGGTAGGGGAAGGCGATCTCGCGCTCCAGCGGGCCGCTCCGGACCTGCGCCTCGATGAGCTCGCACTCGCTGATGCCCTGGACCATCGTCACGAACACCACCGGCGAGACGGGCCGGAAGGTGCCCGAGCCGCGCAGGTGCATGATGAACGGCTCGTGGTTGTAGGCGACGCCCTGCAGGTGCTCCTCGACCTCGTCCAGGTCGTCCGTCGTCAGCGCGGTCGGGGGCAGCAGCGTGACGTGCGGCGGGATCTGGTGCGCGTTGGGGTCGCCGAGGCGCTCGCGCCAGCCCTGGAGCTCGCTCGTGTAGGGCTCGGGCAGGCCGATCGCCACCCCGATGTCACGGGTGGCCATCAGGCCGGCGCCAGCAGCCCGATCCGGTCTCTCACGGTCGTCATCGTCTCGCGGGCGATCGGGCCGGCCTTCGCCGCCCCCTCGCGCAGCACCTGGTCGAGGTAGCCGGGGTCGGCGATCAGCTCGGCGAACCGGGCCCGGACAGGGGCGAACATTCCCAGCACCGCCTCGGCGACGGCAGCCTTGAAGTCGCCGTAGCCCTTCCCGTCGAACTCCTTGACGAGGGCCTCCACGCTGGACCCGCTGGCCACCGACAGGATGGTGAGCAGGTTGCTGATGCCCGGCTTGCCGTCCACGTCGTAGACGACCTCGCGGCCGGTGTCGGTCACAGCGCTCTTGATCTTCTTCAGCGTCTGCTTGTCGTCCTCGATGACCCACAGCACGCCGGGGCCGCCCTTGCTGGTGCTCATCTTGGCGGTCGGGTCCTGCAGGTCCTTGATGCGCTCCGCGGACTTCTGCACGTACGGGTCGGGGACGGTGAAGGTGTCGCCGTACCGGCTGTTGAAGCGCTGCCCCAGGTCGCGAGTCAGCTCCAGGTGCTGGCGCTGGTCCTCGCCGACGGGCACGGCGTGCGCCTGGTAGAGCAGGATGTCGGCGGCCTGCAGGACCGGGTAGTTGAACAGGCCGACGTTGCCACCGCCCTTCTCCTTGAACTGCGTCATCCGGCTGGCCTCGCCGAAGCCCGTGAGGCAGCTCAGGACCCAGGCGAGCTCAGGGTGCTCCGGGACGTGGCTCTGCGCGAACAGGGTGCTCTTCGCCGGGTCGACCCCCATGGCGAGCAGCTCGGCGACGAGCTTGCGGCACTGCTGGCGGAGCTCCGCCGGGTCAGGGGTGATCGTCAGGGAGTGCAGGTCGGCCATGAAGTAGAAGCACTCGAACTCGTCCTGCATCGCCGCCCAGTGCCGGACCGCGCCCAGGTAGTTGCCCAGGTGCTTGCCGGCACCCGTCGGCTGGATCCCGGAGAGCACGCGCCTGCGATCGGACATGACGTGCATCCTAGGTTTGCCGTGTGTACGACGTCGCGGTGATAGGCGCGGGACCCGCCGGGGCCGCCGCTGCGCTGTCGGCCCTGCGCTCGGAACCCTCGGCGAAGGTGCTGCTGGTCGACAAGTCGGACTTCCCGCGCGACAAGTCCTGCGGCGACGGGATCGCACCACACGCCCTCGACGAGCTGGCCCGGCTCGGGGTCGCGTCGGTGCTGTCGGACCAGGTCCCGGTACGACGCCTCCGCCTGGTGTCACCGGCCGGGCTTCCGGCCTCCTCGACGATGGCCCGGCCGACGTACGTCGTGCCGCGGACCGTGTTCGACGCGCGGCTCGTGGAGGCGGCAGTGGCGCGCGGTGCCGACCTCCTTCGCTTGTCGGTGCGGTCGCTGTCGGACGTCTCGGCTCGGGTGATCATCGGGGCAGACGGGGCGAACGGGGTCGTGCGGCGGCTCCTGGGGGTGCCGCGGCAGGACGAGACGACGGTCGCCGTCGCCGTACGCGGCTACCTCCCGTGGCCTACCGAGGAGCCGGAGCAGGTCATCGTGATGGACGGCCGCGACTGGCCCGCCTACGCCTGGCGCTTCGACACGGGGACCGGCACCTCGAACGTCGGGTTCGGGATGCTGCTCCCTTCCCTGCGCGCCCAGCCCCGCGGCAAGGACGCACTCCAGTCGCGGCTGGTCGAGCTGCTCCCCTCCGCGACCGGCGCCACCCGGCTGCGCTCCCACCACTTGCCGCTGTCGACCGGCAGACCTGTCCAGCCCCCCGGCCGGGTGCTCCTGGCCGGCGACGCCGCCTCCCTGGTCAACCCGTTGACCGGTGAGGGCATCTTCTACGCGCTGCTGTCCGGCCGGCTGGCAGGCGCGGCCGCGGTGTCCGGCGGCGATCCAGGGCTCGCCTACCGGGCCTCGTTGGAACGTGAGCTGGGGCGGCACCTGTCCCACACGAGGCTGCTGTCCCGGGTCACGGCGCACAGCCGCGTGCTGAATGCCGGGGTGCGCGCGGTCGACGCGGAGCCCGCCGCCTTCCACGCGCTCGTCGAGGTCGGGCTCGGGCGTGGGCTGATCACCCCCGGGCTGGTGCGGGCGCTCGGGCGGGAAGCAGCGCGGTCGCTGGCGCGACGGCTGTAGTCCACAGCTCCCGTCGGCGCCCACAGTCTCGGCTGCTGCCGATCGTGGCGGCCTTCGCCACGGTTGGCTTGTCGACGTGGAACTCCTCGACCGGCTCGACGCGCTCGTGGGCGAGCTCGCCCTCGTGCAGCTCGACGCGCTCGAGGACGGCTCGCTGCGCGCGATGGCCGTCGGCGTCGAGCGGCTGGCCGGGCAGCTGCGCGGGATCGCCTCGCAGGCCCTCGGCCAGATCGAGCGCAGAGTGCCGGACGGGTGTGCGTGGTGGTGGCGCGACGAGACCGGGCTGAGCGGGGAGGCCGCCGGCTACGCCGTCCGCCGCTCGCGCGACCTGCGCTCGATGCCCGTCGTGTCCGACGCGGTCGTGACCGGCGAGATCTCCCTCGAGAAGGCCGCCGCGCTGACCGGCCTCGTCGGCAGGCTCGACCCGCAGCTGATCGAGTCCTTCGAGCCGGAGCTCGTGGCGGGCGCCAAGGACCGCACCGTGAGCGGCATCCACTCCTGGGTCCGGTTCCTCATCGCCCAGAACTCCGAGCAGGACCTCGTCGACGAGCAGGCCGCCGCGGAGGCGATCCGGATGCTGCAGTACCGGCTGGGCCCGGACGGCGTGGTGCGCGGCCGGTTCGCGATCCCGGCCGGCGCCTTCGAGCCGGTCGCCGCGGTGATCGAGCCACTGGCCCGCAAGCAGGGAGAGCACGACACCCGTACCGCCGCCCAGCGCCGCGCCGACGCCCTCGTGGACGTCTTCGAGGCAGCAGCCCGCTGGATGGACCTGCCGCAGGCCGGTGGGCAGCCGGTGCACGTCAGCTACGTGCTCGGTGCCGAGTGGGCAGCCGGCCAGGAAGGGGCGCCGCCGGCCGCCGGGGCGTGGATGGGGCCGATGACGCGGGCCCGCGCCGAGGCCGCCCTGTGCGACGCGCGGCTGCACCGGGTGCTGCTCGACGAGAACGGCCAGGTGCGCTCCCTGGAGGCCGTCAACGACCAGATCACCCGCGCCCAGCGCCGCGCGGTCGCCGCCCGGGACCAGAGCTGCGTCGCACACGGCTGCAACCGCCCGCCCGCCTTCTGCGACGTGCACCACCTGATCTCCCGCGAGGACGGCGGTCCGACGGTCTTGGACAACCTGGCGCTGCTCTGCCGCCGACACCACGTGATGTGGCACGAGGGGCGCATCCTGCTGCCCCACCTACGCGTGCCGTGGCTCCGCAAGCCCCTCGACCCGCCGATGGTGGCCTGAGCCGTCAGTCGTGCGTGATCAGCCGCTGGACCATCGTGTCCCGCTCCAGGACCTCGCCCGCGTGCGCTGCCAGTCCTCGCCAGTCGTCCGACGCTGCCCGGAAGTACCTGCCGGTCAGCGCATCCAGCATGCCGCTGCCCAGGTCGGCGATCAGGTCGAGCGAGGCATTCATGGGGGTCCAGAGCTCTTCGGAGTCCCAGTCGTCGGCGAACACCTCGGCGGTCATGTCCGTCTTGACCGTGCCGGGTGAGATCGCGAAGACGGACACGCCCACGGCGCGTACCTCACCTGCGAGTGCTTCGGTGAAGCGGTTCACCGCTGCCTTGCTCGCCATGTAGGCAGACGTCAGCTGACCGTCGTTGTCCGGTCCGATCGGGTAGGTGGCCGCGCCCGACGAGACGTTGACGATGCGGCCGCTCCCCCGGGCAGTCATCGCCGGGACGACCGCGCGGCAGCACGCCACGGTCCCGCGGACGTTGACCTCCATCACCCGCCACCAGTCCGACTCGGTCATGTCGAGCGTGAGCGCGCTCCCACCCGACACCGCCGCGTTGTTCACGAGCAGGTCGGGCACACCCACCTCGTCCAGCACTCGCTCGAACACCGAAGTCACGGCTGCCGGGTCCGCGACGTCCACGACGTAGGGCAGCGCCCCCGTCTCCGACGCCACGACCTCCAGGTCAGCACCCGAGCGCGCCATCGCCACGACCGTCCCGCCCGCCTCGGTCAACCGGGCGACGAGCCCACGGCCGATCCCCCGCGAAGCCCCGGTGACGACGGCGATGCTCATGCGAGCACCGCTCGCACGACCTCTTCCTCGGCGTGGGCGATGCGCTGGATCTGCTCGCAGATGAACGACTCGATCTTCCCGCCCACGAGCGGCACCTGCACGGTAACCTCTGCCGACGCGGTGTGACGGGTCCCGTCGCCGACCGGCTCGATGGTCTGCGTCCCGCGGATGCGCACCGGCGTCCCCGGGATCTCCGCGGTCCACGTGCACGACCGGACCCCGCCGATCGACGGCCCCCACGAGTCCGTCGTGATGATCCTGACGTCCGACGGCGCCAGCTTGGAGATGAAGCCCGGCAGCGGTTCGCTCCGGCGGGACATGACGAGAATGACGGAGCCGTCGGCGCTCTCCTCGCGGCTCACCAGGGTGCAGTCGTCCTGCATCCGCTCGGCGACCTGCGCGGCCCACGACGGCCCCGACAGCACGGCGAACAGGGTCTCGACGTCAGTGTCCCCGTCGCTGACGTGCGTGGTCGTCTTCCCCACCTCAGCTGACCATGCCTCGGAGCACATCGGCCTCCGAGGAGGTGAGCTTCTTGGTCATCCCGACGGCGACGTCCTCCGCCTTCCCGCCGATGAGCGGGATGGACGCCTTGATCTCGCCCTCGACGACGTAGGAGCAGCCGGTGCCCGACGGCTCGAGGCGCATGGTGCCGCCGACGCGAACGGGGGATCCCGGTGTGTCCGCCTTCCACGTCCCGGACCGCACGCCGCTGGAGGCAGCGGACCAGGTGTCGGTCTGCACGACGCGACCGTCTGCCGGCAGGAACTTCTGCAGGAAGCCGGGGATCCCGTCAGGGAGCTTGCGCGAGACGACCAGCGTCACCGCATCGCCATCGCCAGTGGCACGGGAGACCACGGAGCTGCCGTCCTTCAGCCTCGACGCCTTCGCTGTGGCCCATCCCTCGCTCGAGATCGCTGCGTAGGTGGTCTCGACATCTGCCGGGATCTCATAGCTGACCGAGAACTTCTTGGACACGGGAGCTCCCCTTCTAGGACGCCTCGGCGTCGGACGTGGAGACGATAGGCGCAACACGAACGCGACTCACGCGACGTCCGTCGAGCTCGGTGACCTCGAGCCGGTGCCCGTCCGCCTCGACGGCGTCCCCGAGGCGCGGCACGTGACCCAGCACAGCCATCACGTAGCCGGCCAGCGTCTCGTAGGGCCCCTCGGGGAGCCGTACACCGGTCTGCTCCGAGACCTCGTCGAGGTTGAGCAGACCGTCGGCTTCCATGTCGCTGCCGCGGAACTTCAGCATGTCGGCGGGCTCGTCGTACTCGTCGCGGATGTCTCCGATGACCTCCTCGATGAGGTCCTCGAGCGTGACGATGCCGGCCGTGCCGCCGTACTCGTCGACGACGATGGCGAGGTGGTGGCCCTCGCGCCGCATCTCGGACAGCGCTGCCAGCACCTTCTTGGTCCCGGGCAGCATCTTCACCTCGCGCGTGACGTCGGAGACCTTCGTCGTCCGGGCCCGCGCGGCGGGCAGCAGCAGGTCGCGGACGTGCACGAACCCGACGACATCGTCCTGGGAGGAGCGCACGACCGGGTAGCGCGAGTGCGGCTGCTCCGCCGTGACCCGCGCCGCCCGAGCGACGGTGAGCGAGTGCTCGAGGAACTCCACCTCGGTCCGCGGAATCATCACCTCGCGGATCTGCCGCTCCCCTGCCGCGAAGACCTCGTCGATGAGCTTGCGCTCGTCCTTGGTCAGCGACTCGTGCGATGCCACCAGACCGCGCAGCTCCTCCTCCGTGATGGCGTCGCGCTTCGCGGTGGGGTCGCCACCGACGAGGCGCACGACGAAGTCCGTGGAGCGGGACAGCACCCACACGATCGGCCGCATCGCGGTCGCGAAGCGGTCGAGCAGCGGCGCCAGCAGCAGCGCTGCCCCCTCGGCGCGCTGGAGGCCGAGCCGCTTCGGCACGAGCTCGCCGACGACGATCGCGACGTAGCTGATGACGAGCGTGATCGCGATCAGGGCCAGCACGTCGGCGACACCGCTGGACAGGCCGGCGTCCTCCAGCACGGGCTGCAGGTGCGAGGAAAGCCGAGACTCGCCGAAGGCCGCTGACATGAACCCGGCGAAGGTCACGCCGATCTGAGCGGCGGCGAGGAACCGGTTCGGCGACGAGGTCAGGGAGGTGATCCGCTCGCCGCGCTTGCCGCGCTCGGCCAGGTTCTTGACCTGGCTCTCGCGCAGCGAGACCAGCGCGATCTCGCCGGCGACGAAGACCGCGCCGAACAAGATGAGCACCAGGATCAGGCCGGAGCTGATGAGGATGTCGTTCACGACGGCGCGCTCCCTGCGCGGGGGCGCGCCTGCCTACTCGGAGGGTGGTCCACGTCGGGAAGCCTAGGCGAAGGGCCCGGTACGTCGACGACGCACCGGGC
>JAODNF010000128.1 GCA_025464915.1 Frankiales bacterium
CCTCGTCGACCAACCAGGGCGGGTGGATCAACAAGGTCGGCATCTGGTCGCCGCACGACCGGCACGACTGGTTCGCCACCGACCCCACCACCGACAGCGACCGTCTCGTCCGCTGGCGGGAGACCTCGACGGGTCAGCACATCGAGCTCGGCATCGCCGAGATCAACCTGGTCTGCCTGCTCGGTGAGCTGGGGGCCACCTGGTCCAAGGTCGGCCAGCCGCTGCTGCCCGTCGGCACCGTCTACGACCCGTTCGTCGGCCGGGCTCTCGAGCCGTGGTCGTTCGGCGTGTACGGCGGTGGGCAGTCCATCCTGGTCGGCACGCCGTCCGGCGTCACCCTCGCTGCCGAGGGCGGCGCGCACCAGAGCATCACGACACCCTCCATCGGCCTCGAGCAGCCCGGCGTGACGTCGTGGGAGCCGGCGTTCGCCCTCGAGACCGAGTGGTGCTTCCTCGACGCGCTCTCCCGCCTCGGCCGGCCGGACGGCGAGTCCGCGTACCTGCGGCTGTCGACCCGGCCGCTGGACCAGTCCCTGGCGCAGCTGCCCGAGGACCTCGAGCAGCGCCGTCGCGACGTCCTCGCGGGCGCCTACCTGCTGCGATCGACCGGGGCCCCCGACGTGACGCTCGTCGGCGTCGGGGCCCTTGTGCCCAACGTCGTCGGGGCGGCGGATCTCCTTGCTGCAGAGGGCATCTCGGCCGACGTCGTCGTCGTCACGTCGTACGACCGGGTGTGGCGCGCGGTGCAGTCGCGGCGCGGCCAGCTGCGCGGAGCGGCCGTCGACGAGGGCGTCCTCTCACGCGCCTTCGGCGGCCGGGCTCCGATGGTCACCGTCCTCGACGGGCACCCGCACACGCTCGCCTTCCTCGGCACGATCGCCGGCAACCCGGTGACCTGCCTCGGTGTGTCTGTCTTCGGCCAGGGCGGCGGCGTCGACGAGGTGCACGCCTACCACGGGCTGGACGCCCGCTCGATCGTCGGAGCGGCGCTCGACCTGGTGGACTAGCTAGGAGCTCGTGTCGGCGGCGGTCACGCACTCCTTGAAGCCGTACTTGCGCATGTAGTCGAGGTTGGCGGTCGTCTTGGTCGGCGGGTCCTTCAGCAGGTTGACGATCGTCACCTGGTCGTTGGCCTTCACCGCCTTGGCGATCGCGGCGTCGAAGGCGCGAGCCTTCACGAGCTGCTTGCTCAGCGGCTCGAGGACCTGCGCCTCGAGATCCTTCTTGTCGTCAGCCGGTGGCGTCAGCTCCAGCAGTGCCGTGGTGCTCTCGTCGGCAACCATCACCAGCGAGTGCACGTAGGTCGCGAGGTCGGTCGTCGACAGCGGCTTCTTCAGCCCGTCCTTCGCCTTGTTGGCCTTGGCGCAGATGACCTCCGCCTTGGCGATGAAGGCGCTCCTGCCTGAGCCCGGCTGCGCGCTGCTGCCGCCGCTGCACGCGGCGACGAGGAGGACGGGGAGCACGATCAGCGCGTGTTTCACAGCCCTCATCTTGCACCGGCGCGGCGTCCGACGACCCAGCAACCCACCGCGGCCGCAGCAGCGATGTTGAGGGAGTCGACGCCGCGCTGCATGGGCAGTCCGACGCGCACGTCGCTGGCGGCCATCGCCTCCTCGGTGAGACCCGGTCCCTCGGCCCCGAGCAGCAGGGCGGTGCGGCCGTGCACCTCGACCTCGGCGAGGTCCCGCCCGGCCGGCGTCATGGCGAGCACCCGGAAGCCGGCGGCGCGCACCTGCTCGATGCCCGCGGGGAAGGGCTCCAGGTAGGCGTAGGGAAGCGCGAACACCTCCCCCATCGAGACCCGGACCGACCGCCGGTACAGCGGGTCGCAGCAGGTCGGGTTGAGAAGCACCGCGTCCATGCCAAGACCGGCGGCGCTGCGGAACACCGCGCCCAGGTTGGTGTGGTTGTTGATGTCCTCGAGCACCAGGATCCGCTCGGCACCGGCCAGCACCTCGGCAGCCTCACGGACCGGCAGCCGGCCGAAGGACGCGAGGATCCCGCGGTGCACGTGGAAGCCGGTCACCGCCTCGAGCACGTCGTACGACGCCCGGTAGAGCGGGCCGTCCGGCAGCCCCTCGGGGATCTCGCGGTTCTCGGCGATCAGGATCGACCGCACCGGGTAGCCCGCAGCGGCCGCGCGCTGCACGACCTGCAGGCTCTCCGCGATGAAGAACCCCTTCTCCGGCTCCAGCTTGAGCCGCCGCGCGGCGTCCGTGAGCCCGATGTAGTCCGACAGCCGCGGGTCGTCCGGGGTCACAGCTTGGCCCGGTCGTACTGCCGCGGCCAGGCGATGTCGACGCCCAGCTCACGGGCGGCGCGCAGCGGCCAGTGCGGGTCACGCAGCAGCTCCCGCGCCAGCAGCACGACGTCGGCGTCGCCGTCGCGGACGATCGCGTCCGCCTGCTCGGGGTCGGTGATGAGGCCGACGGCGCCGGTCGTCGCCCCGACCGCCTTCAGGGCGCGGGAGAACGGCACCTGGTACCCGGGTCCGACGGTGATCTGCTGCTCGTGGTGCAGCCCGCCGGAGCTGACGTCGATGAGGTCGACGCCTGCCGCGTGCAGCAGCGGGGCCAGCCGGGCCGACTCCTCGACGGTCCACCCACCGGGCGTCCAGTCGTCGCCGCTGATCCGCACGAGGAGCAGACCGCCGAACGCAGCGCGGACGTCGTCCACCACCTCGCGCAGCAGCCGGGTACGTCCCTCGAAGCCGCCGCCGTAGGAGTCGGTGCGCTCGTTGGCGAGCGGGCTGAGGAACTCGTGCAGCAGGTACCCGTGCGCGCCGTGCAGCTCGACGGCGTCGAAGCCGACCGCCGCGGCGCGGCGGGCCGCGGCGACGAAGTCCTGGCGCACCTTCGCGATGCCGTCGGCGTCGAGGGCGGCCGGCACGGCGTACCGGCCGAAGGCGATCGCGCTGGGACCGAGGGCGGTCCACCCGCCGTCCTCCGGCGGAACGGTTCCCCGCCGCTCGTGACCCGGCCGGTAGGTGCTGGCTTTGCGGCCCGCGTGCGCGAGCTGGACGCCGGCGAGCGCGTCGTGCTCGTGCAGGAACCTGATCACCCGCGACCAGCGCTCGGCCTGCTCGTCGGTCCAGATGCCCGCGTCGTCCGGGCTGATGCGGCCCTCGGGGCTGACCGCGGTCGCCTCGGTGATGACGAGAGCCGCGCCGCCGAGGGCGAACTGCCCGAGGTGCACCAGGTGCCAGTCGGTCGGGAGCCCGTCGGTGCAGCTGTACTGGCACATCGGGCTGACGACGACCCGGTTCTTGAGGGTCGCGCCACGGAGGGTCAGGGGGTCGAACAGGGAGGCCACCCCGCTAGTGTTGTGCACGAACCTTCCCGTGCTCTCAGGAGGCAGTCCCATGGCCGGCCACAACGTCCGACCCACCTCGTGGGTGACCGTCGTGCTCATCGTGGCGGCGAGCGTCCTGTTCGGCTTCGCCCTCCCGCAGCACTCCTGGCCGCTCGCCATCGCCGGCGGCATCGTGCTGCTCGCGGGCATCGTGACAGGCGCCGTCTACCGCATCATGGACGACGCCTACTGACTCCCCGTGAGGGTCAGCGGCGGTCGCGGGCCCACCGGCGCATCGTCTCGATGCGCTCCTGGAGCTCGTCGGCCGAGGCCTGCGGGGTCGGCGGGCCGCCGCACGCGGCACGCAGCTCCGCGTGGATGGCGCCGTGCGGCTTGGTGGTGCGGTGGTGCCACGCGCCCACGAGCCCGTTGAGCTCCTTGCGCAGCCCTGACAGCACCTCGAACGCGGACCTCTCGCGACTCGCGGCCGGGACGGCCGGGGCGTTCTTCAGCTGCTTGGCCTGGTGCTGCGCGAGCAGCGTGCGCACCTGGTCGGGCTCGAGCAGGCCGGGGAGGCCGAGGAAGTCCTGCTCGTCCTCCGAGCCGACGGCGGCGCCGGTGCCGTACTCGCCGCCGTCGTAGATGACGCGGTCGAGGTGCGCAGAGGCCTGCAGGGCGATGAAGCCCGGTTCGTCCTCTCCCTCGAGCGGCTCCTTGTTGGCCTGGGCGATCAGCTCATCGGCGAGGAACTGCTCCTTCACGGCGCCGTCGAGGGCGTGGTCGCGCTGCGCCTCCATCTCGGCCGCCAGCCCCATCAGGACGGGCACCGAGGGCAGGAACACCGACGCTGTCTCGCCGACCCGGCGAGCACGCACGAAGCGCCCGACCGCCTGGGCGAAGAACAGCGGGGTCTGCACCGACGTGCCGTAGACGCCGACGGCGAGCCGCGGGATGTCGACGCCCTCCGACACCATCCGGACGGCGACCAGCCATCGCCCGGTCGACTCCTCGAAGGCGCTGATCTTCTTCGACGCCGTCGGGTCGTCCGAGAGCACGACGGTCGGAGCGACACCGGTGATGCCCTCGAGGAGCTCGGCGTAGAGCTTCGCGCTCTTGTGGTCGGAGGCGATGACCATGCCGCCGGCGTCGGGCATGCCCCGTCGGACCTCGGACAGCCGGGTGTCGGCTGCCTGGAGCACGGCGGGCATCCAGTCGCCGTGCGGGTCGAGGGCGGTGCGCCAGGCATGGGCCGTCTGCTCGACCGTGAGCGGCTCCCCCAGGGTGGCGGTGATCTCGTCGCCGGCGCGCGTCTTCCACGTCGCGGTCCCGCTGTAGGCCATGAAGATCACAGGTCGCACGACGCCGTCACGCAGCGCGTCGGCGTACCCGTAGGAGTGGTCCGCGAAGGAGCGCGTGATGCCGTCCCCACCCCGCTCGTAGCGCACGAACGGGATCGGGTTGGTGTCGGAGCGGAACGGGGTGCCGGTCAGCGCCAACCGCCGCGACGCCGGCTCGAAGGCCTCCTTGACCGCGTCGCCCCAGGACTTCGCGTCGCCCGCGTGGTGGATCTCGTCGAGGATCACCAGGGTGCGGCGGCGCTCGGTGCGGGCCCGGTGCAGCAGCGGGTGGGCGGCGACGCCGGCGTAGGTCACCGCGACGCCGTGGAAGTCCGACGAGGTCGCTCCAATGGCGTTCTTGAAGCCGGGGTCGAGCGAGATGCCGACCTTGGCGGCGGCGAGCGCCCACTGGGTCTTCAGGTGCTCCGTGGGCGCCACCACCGTCACGGCCTGCACGGCTCCCGAGGCCAGCAGCTCGGAGGCGATCCGCAGGGCGAAGGTGGTCTTGCCGGCGCCCGGCGTGGCAACGGCCAGGAAGTCGCGAGGCTGCTGCCGGAGGTAGGTCACCAGCGCAGCGCGCTGCCAGGCCCGCAGCGGGGCCGCCTGCGGGATGGTGTCGGGCTGTGCGGTCAACGGTCTCGCTTTCACGGTGGGGCTCGAGAACCCTAGGCGAGCGAGGCGACGGGACGGGCTCTCCCACGCCGTGTCACAGGCCGGAAACACGAGGGTTGGACACTGCCCGCGTGCCTGTCTGCCCGGTTCGCCGCGAGTCCACCGTCCTGCACGGCCACAAGCGGTCCTACCTGCTGGCGGGACCTCGCCTCGGGGCCGCGCCCGTGCTGTGGCTCATCCACGGCATCGGCGACTCCAGCCAGGCCTGGAACGCGGTGCTGCCGCTGCTCGCCGAGCGCTACACGGTCGTCGCGCCGGACCTGCTCGGGCACGGCCAGTCCGACAAGCCCCGGGCCGACTACAGCGTCGGCGGCTTCGCCAACGGGTTGCGCGACCTGATGGTCGTGCTCGGTGTCGAGCGCGCG
>JAODNF010000186.1 GCA_025464915.1 Frankiales bacterium
AGAGGATCGGCGCCTTGGGGTCGCCAGGCCTGAGGAAGTAGGCATGGAGCGAGTGCACGTGCCGGGTCTGCTCGACCGTCCGCGACACCGCCACCAGGGCCTGACCGGCGACCTGGCCGCCGAAGACCCGGATCTGGTCCGTCGGTGGCGTGTGGCCGCGGAACAGGTTCTCCCCGATGTCCTCGAGGTCGAGCAACCGCTCGAGCCGCGCCAGCGCGTCGAGACCGGCGAAGGGCTCCGCCGGGTCGTGAACTGTCATGGCTGTCGCGCCCCTCGCGTCGTTGGTCAGGCAGGGTTCCGAGCCTAACAGGTAGATCAGATAGCGGTTAGCCGTTCGACTCTGCTGAACCACGCAGGGATCCTCGTACGTCGAACCGAGGCAGACTCACGGTGTGACATCGCCCGCCGCCGCCTACGCAGGCCGCCTCCTGGGCCAAGAGCCGCCGGCGGACGCGAGCGACCCAGTTGCGGACTGGGCGGCGTCGGGCGCGATGTGGCTGACCGGCCGACCTGACGGCCCGCCGCTCGTGCACACCGGCCCCGCGATCGCCCTTCGCGGCGCGCTGCTTGCCCTGAGTGCGCTCGCTCCTGGACCTGCCCTCCCGGGGATCGGCCTGCTGGGTGAGCGGGCCGCGCTGATGGGGCTCTCCCGGCAAGGCAAGGTCTCCTGCGGTGGCGGCTCTCGGCTCCTCGCGACGACGACAGGTGCCGTCGCGCTCACGCTCGCGCGACCTGAGGACTGGAGCCTGGTCCCGGCGCTCGTGGAGTCGGCGGCCCAGGGCTGGGACGACGTCGCCGCCTGGGCTTCCGGGTGCACGGCCGAGCAGGTGCGGGACCGCGCGGTCCTGCTGGGTCTGCCCTGCGGCGTCGTGGGCGAGGTCCGGGGGCAGCAGCCCTGGCTGGCCTCGCCCGGCGTCGACCGGCCGCAGGTCTCGCGACCTCGGGTGGTCGACCTGTCGTCCTTGTGGGCCGGGCCACTGGCCGGTTCGCTGCTCGCGATGCTCGGTTGCGAGGTGCTCAAGGTGGAGGACCCGCGTCGGCCCGACGGGGCCCGGCGCGGGCACCCGGCCTTCTTCGACCTGCTCAACGCCGGCAAGCGATCGATCTGCGTCGACCTGCGCACCTCGGAGCTCCCCGCCCTGCTGGAGGGGGCTGATGTCGTCATCGAGGCCTCACGGCCGAGGGCCCTGAGACAGCTCGGGGTCGACGCCGAGCGGTACGTCGAGCGGGGGACCGTGTGGCTGTCGATCACCGGGCACGGTCGCGACCAGGACAGGGTGGGCTTCGGTGACGACACGGCGGTGGCCGGCGGGCTGGTGGTGGACGGCTGCTTCGTCGGCGATGCCGTCGCGGACCCGCTGACCGGGGTGCACGGCGCCCTCGCTGCCTGGGCTGCTCTCACCGAGGGAAGGGCGTCGCTGCTGGACGTCAGCCTGGCGGGTGTCGCTGCCGTGGCGGCGGGACTGGGCGAGCAAGCAGCCACCAGCGTGGTCGCGGCTCCCCCGCACGCCCGGCCCTCCCGCGGCCGGGCTCCGGAGCTCGCGTGCTCCTGAAGCGGGTGGACCTCGGCGGGCAGGTGCTCGACGTCAGGTTCACCGACGTCGTGCAGCAGCTGGGCGATCTCGTCCCCGAGGTAGGCGAGGACGTGGTCGACGGCCTTGGAGGAGCTCTGCTCCCCGGGCTGCACGACCACCACCTGCACCTGCTGGCCGTCGCGGCGGCGGACTCCTCCGTCGACGTGTCCGGCGGGCTCGGCTCGCTGTCCACGCTGGCGGGCACCGGCTGGATCAGGGCAGTGGGGTGGACGGAGGACGGTGACCGGCACGACCTCGACGCCGTGCGCAGGGACCGTCCAGTACGGGTCCAGCACAGCAGCGGCGCGCTCTGGGTGCTCAACAGCGCCGCCCTGGACCTGATCGGCGAGGCTGAGCTGCCAGGCTTCGAGCGCGACCCGCAGGGCCAGCCCACCGGACGACTGTGGCGGCTGGACTCCTGGCTCGCCGAGCGCGTCGGACGTACCTGTCCCGACGTCGCCGCCGTCGCGGAACGCCTTCTCTCGTTGGGCATCACCGGAGTCACGGACGCGACCCCCGACCTCGACCGGACGACGTGCGCCCTGCTGCGCCGGGAGGTCCCCCTGGATCTCCAGCTGCTCGGCGACCCGGCCGGCGACGGCCCGGTGAAGTTGGTGCTGCCCGACCACGACCTGCCTGCGCTCGATGAGCTGATCGGCCGCCTCGCCGCCCTCCGGCCCCGCCCGGTCGCGGTTCACTGCGTCACCCGGGCATCCCTGGTCCTGCTGCTCACGGCCCTGGACGCCGTCGGGGTCGACCCCCGTGACCGCATCGAGCACGCGGCCGTGGTCCCTAGGGAGCTGAGGGCGCTGCCGTGCAGCGTCGTGACGCAACCCGCCTTCCTGCTCGACCGCGGCGACCGCTACCTCGCGACCGTGGCGGCCAAGGACCTTCCCGACCTCTACCGGTTCCGTTCGCTCGACTGCCCTGTCGTCCCCTCGAGCGACGCGCCGTACGGGCCGCTCGACCCCTGGCTCACGCTGCGTGCCGCCCGGGACCGGCGCAGCCGCAAGGGCCAGGTCCTGGGCGACGCAGAGTCCGTCCCGGTCGCCCAGGCCCTCGACGGCATGCTGCGCCCGTTGCGCGACCTGCGCGCGCCGGCTCGGCAGGTCCGGCCGGGAGCTCCCGCCGACCTCGTCCTGCTGCACGTGCCACTCGCCGTGGCCCTGGACGACCCGGAGGCGTCCCTGGTGCGGGCCACGTTCCTCAAGGGCTCCACAAACAGTTCACTGATCTAGTAAGGTGATCGGCATCACAGACGGAGGTGCCATGTGACCGGAGCCGCCCTCGAGGGCCTGCGCGTCGTCGACCTGAGCCGAACCCTTCCGGGTGCGCTCGCCACCCAGTTCCTGGCCGACGCGGGTGCAGACGTCCTGCTCGTCGAGCCGCCCTCGGGCTCTCCGCTCCGCGCCAACCCGGGCTGGCCCTCGCTCGGACGCAGCAAGCGCAGCGCCGTGGTCGACCTGCGGTCGGAGGCCGGCCGGGCCGAGCTGCACGCCCTGCTCACGGGGGCCGATGTGCTGGTCACGACGTTCTCCCCTGCGACCCTGCAGGAGCTCGGGCTCGACGCCGCTGAGCTCACCGCACGGCACCCGCACCTGGTCAGTGCCTCGATCACCGGGTGGGGCAGCAGCGGGCCCTTCCGCGACCGCAAGGGCTACGAGGCCCTCGTCATGGCGAAGCTGGGCTTCTTCCACACCAAGAAGCTGCTCGCCCCGCGTCCGGGTCCGGCGTTCATCTCCGTGCCCTTCGCGTCCGCCGGAGCGGCGCAGGAGGCCGTGCAGGGCGTCCTCGCCGCGCTGCTCGAGCGCGAGCGGTCCGGTCTCGGGCAGCACGTCGAGGCGGACCTCGTGCGCGGCGCCCACGCCCTGGACACCTGGCAGTGGTTCACCGACCTGGTGGGGATCCGCTGGCCGGACGCGTTCACCGTGTCCGCCGCCTTCAGCGA
>JAODNF010000191.1 GCA_025464915.1 Frankiales bacterium
GTGCAGGTCAAGGTCGGGCAGACGCTCGTCAGCACCGTCGACAGCACGTCGGTCGTGGTCATCCGCGCGCCACAGGCGGACGTCGACCTCGGCTGCGGCGGCGCGCCGATGGTGGACAAGTCAGAGCTCCCGGCAGAGCTGGGTGCGGTGGCTGCGGACCTGTCCGGCGGCAGCCTGGTCGGGAAGCGGTACGCGGACGAGGCGCACGGCCTCGAGCTGCTCTGCACCAAGGGCGGCACCGCCACCCTCACGGTCGACGGCCGGCCCATCGAGCAGATGGACGCCAAGGCCCTCCCGGCGACGGACTGACTGCCGTGCGGCTCCCCATGCTCCTGGACATGGCGGCGGACACCTTCGGTGACCGCGTCGTCGTCGGCCGTCGCGCGGACGGGCTGACAGCGGCCGAGCTGCGGGACCTGGCGACCGCGGCAGCCGCCGAGCTGGTGGTGAGCGGCTGCGACTCCCTCGTCTACCTCGCCGTCAACGGCCCGGCACTGCCGGTCGCGCTGTTCGCGGCAGCCCTCGCCGGGATCCCCCTGGTGCCGGTCAACTACCGGCTCGGCAGCGCCCAGCTCGACGCCCTGCTCGCCAACCACCCCAAGGCGTTCGGCATCGCCGGCTCGCCCGACGAGGGGGCCGCGCTGGACCGGGCCGGCATCTCCTGGGTGCGTCCTGACGACTGGCTGACGGACCTCCGCGCGCGGCCGTCCGTGCCGCCCGTGCCGGTGGACGAGGACGCCCCGGCGGTCGTCATCTACACGAGCGGGACGACGTCCGCGCCGAAGGGCGTGCTGCTCCGGCACGCCAACCTGGTGTCCTACGTGCTCGGCAGCGTCGAGTTCCTGTGCGCCGATGCCGACGACGCCGCCCTGGTCAGCGTTCCGCCGTACCACATCGCCGCGATCGCGAACGTCATCACGAACCTCTACGCGGGGCGCCGGACCATCGTCCTCGAGCAGTTCACGCCGGCCCAGTGGCTGTCGCTCATCGAGGAGGAGCGGGTCACCAACGCTCTGGTGGTGCCCACCATGCTCACGAGGATCCTCGAGGGCCTGGCCGAGCAGCAGGTGCCGACGCTGCGGACCCTGGCGTACGGCGGAGCGCCCATGCCGAGGCCGTGCATCGAGAAGGCCCTCCGGGCCTGGCCCCACGTGGACTTCGTCAACGCCTACGGGCTGACCGAGACGTCCTCGACCATCAGCGTCCTCGGACCGGAGGACCACCGGGGGGCGCTGTCCTCGGACGACCCGGCCGTGCGGGCCCGGCTCAGCTCAGCCGGGAAGGTGGTCCCCGCCATCGAGCTCGAGGTGCGCGACCCCTCCGGCCACGTTCTCCCCGCTGGCGAGGTGGGACGGATCTGGGTCCGGGGCGAGCAGGTCTCTGCCGAGTACTCCGGCCAGGGCAAGGCCCTCGACGACCGGGGGTTCTTCGACACCCGGGACCAGGGCTACGTCGACGAGGACGGCTACCTGTTCATCGGCGGCCGCGCCGACGACACCATCATCCGCGGCGCCGAGAACATCGCGCCGGCCGAGATCGAGGACGTCCTGCTGCAGCACGAGGCGGTCGCCGACGTGGTCGTCGTCGGGGTGCCTGACGACGAGTGGGGGCAGCGCATCGAGGCGGCGGTGGTGCTGCGGGCAGCGGCGACCGAGGACGAGCTGCGCGCCTTCGTCCGGGAGGCGCTGCGGGGGTCCAAGACGCCGGAGCGGATCGTGTTCTGGGACGAGGTGCCGCGCACGGAGACGGGCAAGCTCGTCCGGCGGCAGGCGGTAGAGCGCCTCACCAGCGCCTGACCTCGTCGACCAGCCCCCACTGCAGCGCGGTGGCGGCATCGACCGGCTCGCCCGACAGCACCATCCAGGCGGTGCGCCACCTCCCGATGCGCTTGACGACGCTCACCGTCCCGCCGGCCCCTGGCACCAGTCCCATCGAGAGCTCGGGGAGCTGCAGCACGGCGTCCGGGTGCGCGACGACGCGACCTGCGAACGCGGGGACCTCGAGGCCGGCACCGATGCAGGCGCCGTGCAGGAAGGCGGTCGTCCGGTCCCGGACGCCGTGCACCCTGGCTCCGGCGCTCTGGTTCACCCGCACCTCGTGCGCCGCAGCGAGATCGGTCGCCGTGCCGAACTCGTCTAGATCGCCTCCGCTGCAGAAGCTGGCCCCCCGTCCCCGCAGCTCGACCGACACCGAGGCGTCGTACCGGGCGACCTCCAGGCCCTCCACGAGGGCGTCGCGCACCTCGCGCTGAAGGCGTTGTGCCGTCGAGGGCGGTTCAGGGTGAGTGTGAGGACGTCGTCGACCCGCTCCACGAGCAGGGCGGGCCCTTCCTCCGCCACCTGCGACCGGACCGCCCGTGACCGGCGCCAAGCGGCGAACTCCGGCGCCCCCAGCAGCATCGAGTAGGCGAGCGACTCCGCCACCAGCCCTTCTTCGACCGGCAGGACCTCGGTGAGGCGCAGGACGTCCTCGAGCACCCGCGTGGCCCGGGGCCAGGTGCGCGCCCGCTCGTCGAGCAGCGACTGCGCCGCGGCCACGTCGGGCACGGTCACGACCCGCGGGTCGTCGCTCGGGCGGTCGGACAGCTCGAGGTCCACCGGCTTATCCTTTCACTGATTGCACTAGATGGCGTAGGGTGGCGTCATGAGCGACGAGCTGGAGGAGCTGCGGTCGTCCGTCCGCCGGTTCCTCACCGACAAGTCACCGTCCAGTGCCGTGCGGGTCGCCATGGACGGCGACTACGACCGGTCGGCCTGGCAGCAGATGGCCTCCCAGCTCGGGTTGCAGGGTCTCATCGTGCAGGAGGAGCACGGCGGCCTCGGCTACGGGCTGGCCGAGCTGAGCGTCGTCCTGGAGGAGATGGGAGCCGCGCTGCAGGTCTCTCCCTACTTCGCCACCGTCGTCCTCGGCGCCCAGACCCTGCTCGCCTCCGGTGATGCGAGCGCTCAGGCGAGGTGGCTGCCGCGCATCGCCGACGGGTCGCTGACCGCGACCCTCGCCCTCGTCGAGGACGAGGGGACCTGGTCCGCCGAGGGCCTGCGGACGACGTACGACGGCGGGTTGACGGGCACCAAGATGTTCGTCGTCGACGGCGCCACGGCCGACCTGCTCCTCGTGGTCGCGCGCGACGGTGTGTACGCCGTCGAGGCCGGTGCCGAGGGACTCACCCGGACCGACCTGGCGGCCCTGGACCCCACGCGCCGGCTCGCCCGCGTCGAGCTCGACGGCGTCGCTGCCGTGCAGGTGGGCTCCGGGCTGGACTGGCTGCCGTTCGACGCCATCACGACCGCGCTGGCCGCCGAGCAGGTCGGTGGGGCGCAGCGCTGCCTAGACATGAGCGTCGCGTACGCCAAGGTGCGGGTGCAGTTCGGACGCCCGATCGGTTCCTTCCAGGCGATCAAGCACAAGCTGGCCGACGTGCTGCTGCGCGTCGAGTCGGCGCGCTCGGCCGCCTACCACGCCGCTGCCCAAGGCGATGCTGCATCGGCCGCGGTCGCCGGCGCCTACTGCGCGGACGCCTTCGTGCACGCCGCCAAGGAGAGCATCCAGGTGCACGGCGGGATCGGCTTCACCTGGGAGCACGACGCGCACCTGTACCTCAAGCGGGCGAAGTCCTCGCAGCTGCTCTTCGGGACGCCCGCCCAGCACCGGCAGCGCCTCTCGGAGCTGGCGGGGATCGCGTCATGACCACCACCCCCACCCAGACCGAGACCGACGACGAGTTCCGCGCGCGGTTGCGGGCCTTCCTCGGCGACAACCACCCCGGCCGCGCACCCTCGGACCCTGCCGAACGGCTCGCCTGGAACAAGGCCTGGCTCGCCCTGCTCTTCGACAGCGGGTTCGCCGGCCCGTCCTTCCCGCGCGAGTACGGCGGGATGGACCTGCCGTTCTCCAAGCAGGTCGTCTACCAGGAGGAGCTGGCCAAGGCGCGCGTCCCCGGCCCGCTCGGCACCGGGCTGGGCATCGTGGCGCCCACGATCGTGAAGTACGGCACCGACGAGCAGAAGCAGCGCTGGCTCCCGCCCATGATCCGGGGGGACAAGGTCTGGGCGCAGGGCTACTCCGAGCCGGAGGCCGGCTCCGACCTGCCCTCGCTGCGCACTACGGCCCGGCGTGAGGGGGACGTCTACGTCGTCAACGGCCAGAAGGTCTGGACGACCCATGCCGACTACGGCGACGTGCTGTTCTGCCTCGTCCGCACCGGCACGCAGCAGTCGCGGCAGGACGGGATCACCTACCTGATCGTCGACCTGCACCAACCGGGTGTGAAGGTCGTCCCGCTCCGCGACCTCACGGGGGGCACGCACTTCGCCGAGATCTTCCTCGACGACGCCCGGGC
>JAODNF010000078.1 GCA_025464915.1 Frankiales bacterium
TTCGGCCTCGGCCATGATCCGGGTGATGAGCTCCTGGCAGCTCGGCAGGTCGTCGATGACGCCGGTGACGACGCCGCTCGCCATCACGCCGAGGTCAGGGCGGCCGTCGACCATCGCGGCCTTCAGGAGCATCGGGGTGTTGGCCGCCATCACGACCTGCGACAGCGACAGCTCGGCGCTCTTGCGCATCGCCAGGCCCTCGGTGACGACGTCCCGCCAGGGGGTCCCGCTCAGCTTCTGGAAGGCGAGCGCGTTCCTGCCGGAGCGGACGAGCCGGCCCAGCGCGCGGCTCTTGAGCAGCTCCTCCACGAACTCCGTGCGCAGCACCCGGTGGGGGACACCGTCGACCTCGGTCGTGACGACGGTGTCGGCCACGCCCTTGTCGAGGTAGACCTGCTTCACGTCCTTGCTGACGGCGCTGTCGCTCGTCAGCAGGAACCGGGTCCCCATCGCGATGCCCTCGGCGCCGTAGGCGAGCGCGGCGACGAGGCCGCGGCCGTCGAAGAAGCCGCCGGCGGCGATGACGGGGATGTCGACGGCGTCGACGATCTGGGGGAGCAGCACGGTGGTCGGGACCTGGCCGGTGTGGCCCCCGCCCTCGCCGCCCTGCACGATCACCGCGTCGACGCCCCACTCGGCGACCTTCTCCGCGTGCCGCTTCGCGCCGATCGACGGCATGACGACCATGCCGTGGTCCTTGCAGCGCGCGATCAGGTCCTTCTTGGGCGCCAGGGCGAAGGAGGCGACCCGGACGCCCTCACGTGCCATCAGGTCGATGCGCTCCTTGGCGTCCGGCGCATCGGCGCGGAGGTTCACGCCGAAGCTGTGGGGAGTGCGGCTCTTGACCTCCGTGATCGCCTGCGCCAGCTCCTCGTAGGACATGGTCGCGCTGGCGACGATGCCGAGACCGCCGGCGTTCGCGGTGGCGCTCGTCAGCCTGGCGCCGCTGACGTAGCCCATGCCCGTCTGGACGATGGGGTGCTGGACGCCGAAGAGCTCGGTCGCGCGCGTCTTCACTGGGGCGGCACTTCCTTGTCGCGGAGGTTCTTCGGGTCGAGGACCTCGCGGATGAGCCGGAGCTCCTCGTCGGTGGGCAGTCTCGACTCCACCACGTCCTCGACGTGCAGCTCGAAGCCGGTTGCCCCCCTCACCTCGTCGACGGTGACGCCCGGGTGCACGGACAGCAGCCGCATCGAGCCCCCGGGTCCGCCGAGGTCGAGCACGCCCAGGTTGGTCACGACGCGCCGCAGCGGCACCTCGACCCCGCGGTCCTTGCCGACCCCGCTGACCATGTCCACCTTCGGCACGAAGACCCGGGTGGAGTGGTTGGGCACCCAGTACGACGTCGGGTGGCTCACGGTGTTGCCCGGTGCGCCACGGACGCCGAGGAGCTGGTTCTTCGGCTTCTGGAAGTCGCCGATGCAGCTGATGTTCTGGTTGCCGAACCGGTCGATCTGGCTGGCGCCCATCATCACGTGCCGGTGACCGTTCCAGACCAGGTCGAAGATGGCCCGGTAGGGGATCCAGGCCTCCGTCGTCGCGGGCGGCTTCGCCCCGAGCGCCCACGGCCCGGCGACGAACGTGGCCTCGCCGTCCGACAGCAGGAGGTCGGGCTCGAAGGTCTCTCGGGCCAGCCGTGCGCCGAGGGAGGGCACCAGGGCCATGGGGGACGCGAGGATCTCGCCGTCGCCGCGGAACGCCTCGGCGCACGCGATGGCGCAGACCTCAGCGCGGGTCACGTCCGTCATGCCGACGCCGCCTTGCGCTCGCTGTGGAAGTCCTTCACGGCCTGCTGGTAGTCCGCCTCGGAGCCGGTGAGGAACCGCGCCTCGAAGGCCGCCCACAGCTCGGGGTCCTTCGCCGCGGTGGCGTACTCCCTCTGGAACGGCTCGTCCCGCTCGTAGTCCGGGGAGCAGGTCGTGAAGTGCGCGCCACCAGGGGCCTCCACCACACCGTGCACCATCCAGCGCGCGATGCGCCGGCGCGTGAGCTCTCCGAGATCATCTGTGATCCGCTCACACGACAGGTAGGCCTTCTCCGCCGCTTGGCAGAACAGGTCGTCGAAGTAGAGGTCCGGGCCGTGGAAGGCGGCGTTGCCGCGTGCATCCGCGACGTTGAGGTGGACGAGGGCTGCGTCGAGGTGCAGCGCGGGCACCGCGAGCAGGTCGGGGCCGCCGTAGGGGTCGGTCACCGTCTTCAGCGACGTGTCGTAGGTGACGACGTCGCTGCCGAGACCCGCCCTGGTAGGGAGGAAGGGCAGCTTGAGCGAGGCGGCGTACAGGCCCCACTGGACCATGCCCTCGTCCCACTCCTGCACCTCGACAGCTCCCGCCTTGCGGGCGTTCTGGAAGTTGGGCTCGAGTGGGATCGAGTCCAGGGACACGAAGCCGTAGACGAGCTTCTTCACCTTGCCGGCGGCGCAGAGCAGGCCGACGTCCGGGCCTCCGTAGGAGACGACGGTCAGGTCGCGCAGGTCGGAGCGCAGGATCGCGCGCACGAGTGACATCGGCTTGCGGCGTGAGCCCCAACCCCCGATGCCGATCGTCATCCCGGAGCGCAGCTCGGCGACGACCTGTTCCTCCGTCATCAGCTTGGTCATGCACCGCTCCGATCGAAGGCGAGCTTCTTGAGTGCCTTGCTGTCTGTGGCGAGCGCAGTGGTCCACGCCCGCTTGAAGAAGAGGTGGGCGTCGTGCTCCCAGGTGAACCCGATCCCGCCGAAGAGCTGGATGGCCTCACCGGTCACGGTCACGAAGGCCTCGCTCGCCAGGGCGCGCGCCAACGGGGCCGCGACGGCGAAGTCCTCGGGCTCGCCCGCGGCGTACCAGGTCGAGGACCGGGCCGCCTCGAGGAGGACGGTGAGGTCGGCGACCTTGTGGCGCAGCGCCTGGAAGGAGCCGAGCGGACGGCCGAACTGGGTGCGGACGAGCAGGTGCTCCACGACCAGCTCGAGCACGCGCTGAGCGGCGCCGACCGACTCGGCGGCATAGCTGATGTGCTCGAGATCCCTTGCGTGCAGGGCACTTCCGACGTGCCGGCCGGCGGACACCTGGATCCGCGCCGCCGGACGGGTGAGGTCGAGCGTCTCGAGCGGCTCGACCGCCGTCTCCTCGCAGACCCAGAGCTCGTCGCCCTTGGCGACCAGCACGATGCCGGCCTCCAGCCCGTGGGGCACCTGTGTGAGGTCGCCGTCGAGGGCGAGGGCCGCCGTGAGCGACCCGTCGGCCAGTCCCGCGAGGTGCTGCTCGTCCCCTGCGGCCTTCAGCGCCGTGGCCGCGACGACCGTCGGGAGGTAGGGCTGACGCAGGAGGACTCGACCGGTCTCCTCGATGACGGCAGCAAGCCAGGAGAGCGGGGCGTCCTCGACCGGGAGCGAGGTCAGCCCCATCTCCGACGAGAGCCGCTTCCAGGTGGACGGGTTGTCCTCGAGGTTGCTGCGGACCGGGGCGTTGTCTGTGAGGAAGTCGCGGACGGCCGAGCGGAGGTCGTCGATCTCCGTCATGTCGCGGTCCAGGTGTCGCGGGGCAGCTTCCAGAGCCGCTCCGCGATCACGTTGCGCTGGATCTCGCTGCTGCCGCCGTAGATCGTGTCGGAGCGGGTGAACAGGAAGAGGTTCTGCAGCGGGGTGAGCTCGCCGTCGGTCAGCATGGCGGCCGAGCCGCTGACCTTCATCGCGAGCTCGCCGAGCTTCTTGTGCCACGGCGCCCAGAGCAGCTTGTTGACGTTCGCCTCGACGCCGTTGCTCGTCGCCTGGTCGGTGTTCAGCGTCCGGAGCGCCTGGTGCTTGAGGACCTGCAGGGAGGCCCACGCGTCGACCAGCTCGGCCTCGTACCGCTCGAAGGTCCCGTTCGCGCGGGCCAGCTCGACGACGTCGGCGTACTCCCGGGTGAAGCCGACCTGCTGGCCTAGCGTCGAGACGCCGCGCTCGAAGGCGAGCAGGCCCATCGCGACCTTCCAGCCGTCGCCGGGCTCGCCGACCACGTTGTCGGAGGCCGTGACCGCGTCGTCGAAGAAGACCTCGTTGAACTCGCTCGTGCCGGTGAGCTGGATGATCGGGCGGACCTCGATGCCGGGCTGGTCCATCGGGACGAGCAGGAACGACAGGCCCTTGTGCCGGGAGGACGACGGGTCGGTGCGGGCGATGACGAAGCACCAGTGCGCGAGGTGCGCCAGGGACGTCCAGGTCTTCTGCCCGTCGACGTGCCACTCGCCGTCGACCAGCGAGGCCTTCGTGCGCACGCCCGCAAGGTCGGAGCCCGCGTTCGGCTCGGAGTAGCCCTGGCACCAGAGCTCGGTGCCCGCGAGGATCCCTGGGAGGAAGCGGTCCTTCTGCTCCTGGGTGCCGAAGGCGATGATCGTCGGGCCGGCGAGCTGCTCGCCCAGGTGGTTGATGCGGGCGGGGCCACCGGCCTTGGCGTACTCCTCGTAGAAGACGACCTGCTCCTCGATCGAGCAGCCGCGCCCGCCGACCTCGCGAGGCCAGGCGATGCCGATCCACCGTCCGGTCGCGAGCTCCTTCTCCCACTCCCTGCGGAGCTCGACGTTCTCGTGCTCGCGGCCCGGACCACCGGTGCCGACGAGCGGCGCGAACCGACCTGTGAGGTGCTCGGCCAGCCAGGAGGCGACCTCGTCCCTGAAGGTCACTGGGACCCGTAGACGGGGGCTTGCGGCGGGGACTGCGCGAGCAGCCTGTCCACCGCGGCGCCGATCTCGGGCACCGGCCAGAGCGCGCCGCGGTCCTCGCGCGGTCCGTGCTGCCAGCCGTCGGCGGGGGAGATGATGCCGGCCTCCACCTCGAAGACCCGGCCGGTGACCTGGCACTCCGCACCGGCCAGCCAGACGACGAGCGGGCTCACGTTCGCCGGGTCCATCGGGTCGAAGCCGCTCTCCGGCTTGGCCATGGTCTGGGCGAAGACGGTCTCGGTCATGGGCGTGCGCGCGGCCGGGGCGATGGCGTTCAGCTTGACGCCGAAGCGGCTCATCTCGACGGCGGCCACCTGCGTCAGGGCGACGACACCGGCCTTGGCCGCGGAGTAGTTGCCCTGCCCGACGGAGCCGAGGAGCCCGGCACCCGAGCTGGTGTTGACCACCCGCGGCTCGACCGGCGTACCGGCCTTGGAGAGGTCCTTCCAGTAGGCCGCGGCGTGCCGGAGGGGGACGAAGTGGCCCTTCAGGTCGAC
>JAODNF010000211.1 GCA_025464915.1 Frankiales bacterium
ACAACGCCGGCATCCTGCGCGACCGGATGTTCGTCAACATGACGGTCGACGACTGGGACGCCGTCATCAAGGTGCACCTGCGCGGCACCTTCTGCCCGACCAAGCACGCCGTTTCCTACTGGCGCGACCAGAGCAAGGCCGGCACCACGAGGGTCGCCAGGATCGTCAACACCAGCAGCCCCTCCGGCATCTACGGCAACATCGGCCAGGCCAACTACGGGGCGGCGAAGACCGGCATCGCGACCTTCACGCAGATCCTCGCCGAGGAGCTGTGGCGGTACGGCGTGCACAGCAACGCCATCGCCCCCTCCGCCCTCACCGGCATGACCGAGGGCCTCACCGGCTACAAGGAGCGGCTCGACGAGCTCGAGGCCCGCACCGGCTGGAAGAACCCCGGCGGCCCGGAGCACATCGTCGCGCTCGTGGTCTGGCTCGGCTCGCCGCTGGCCACTGTGAACGGCCGGGTGTTCGACGTCCGGGCCGGCCACATCGACGTCGCCGAGGGCTGGCGCCCGGGACCGGAGGCGTTCACGAAGGAGGGGACGTTCACCGTCGCCGAGCTCGACGCGGCGCTGCCCGCGCTCATCGCCAAGGCCGCCCCCCAGCTCAACGCGATGGGCGACGTCAAGTCCTACGGCGAGTAGGCCTCTCTCGCTGACCTGAGGATCGCCGCTCCCGCGACGGCTGCCGCGCCGGCCACTGCGAGCGGCAGGCCGCCGGTGCTGGCCAGCACGCCATCCGTACCCGTCCCTGCAGATCCCGGCTTCCCTTGTCCTGCAGGTGATCCGGCCTGCGCGTGCGCGGTGCGACGGGCATCGACGGCGTGCACCCAGTTCCGGTCGGTGAAGGAGCCGAGCTGGTAGTCGGGGGCGAAGCCGAGGTACTCCCCTCGGGACCGTTCGGACCACGCTCGGGCCTCTGGGGTGCTGGTCTTCCAGAAGTTCGCCATGAAGCCGCCCTCGAACAGGCGGACGACCGTGTACCCACCGGGGTACTCCTTGACCGCGCCTCCCTCGAAGTAGGGAACGTTGCCCGTCTCGCTGTTGGTCGAGTAGTTGTTGCGGTGGGTGTGCCCGGCGTAGACGCCGGCGACGTTGTCGTGCTTGGCGAGCAGCTCGCGGAAGGCCTTGGCATCCTTGCGGTTGAGGCCGCCGACCAGCGGCGTGAGGTTGGTCAGGCTGGCCGTCTCGCTGGCGGGGTGGTGGAACAGCGGGATGGTCAGGTCGCCCCGTTTCAGCTCCGCCTCGAGGAAGTCCATCTCGCTCTGCCGGAGAACGCCGGTGGTCGAGCCGTCGTTGGAGTCGAGGCCGACGAACCGGAAGCGCGCCCGGTCGTTGCCGTAGCCGACGGAGAAGTGCTGGGTGCCCTTGTCGAAGCCGGCCCGGAAGCCGTCGTCGAAGCAGTCGAACAGCCCGCCGGGTCGCTTCTCGCAGGACGTGTGCGGCGCGCCGGCGTGCCAGCGGTCGTGGTTGCCGCGGGTCACGAAGTAGTGCGGCGAGGTACCGGCCGTGATGACGTCGGGTCCGCCGAGGCGTCCGAACGTGTCGAGGTTGCGCTTGCACTCCAGCAGCGCGGCGGGCTCGGACTCGTTGGACAGGTCGCCGTTGGCGAGCAGCAGGTCGCAGCCGCGCGCCTTCGCCTCACGGGCCGCGCCCTGTCCCATGAACCGCCAGTAGGGATGGGCCGGGTCGACGGGGAAGCCGGGCGGGAACCCGCCGCGGGGCAGTGCGTCGGTGCTGTAGGCGAGGCCTGCGATCTGCTCCCCGTAGTGCAGGTCGTTGAGCCACGCGACCCGCCCGATCTCCCTGCCGGGCGGTGGGACGAGCGTGGTGAAGACGGGCGGCGCCGAGCCGCCGAGCGGGTCGGTACGGGGCACGACCGTGGGCACGGCCGGGACGCCGTTCGACTCCGCGCGCCAGTAGTAGGTCTGTCCCGGCCTCAGGCCGCGGATCTCGACGTAGTGGTAGGGCGTCGGCCCGTGGGCGCCGACCTCCCGCCACGTCCGGACATCCGGCGAGGTGCCGATCAGCACCCGCCCCGGGGCGGCGACGGGCAGCGGGCGGCCGAACTCGTCGGGCTGGGACGGGTCGCCGGTGAACCAGGTGATGACGGCCTCGGTGTCGGTGACCGTGACCAGCTCGAGGTTGATCGGCGCGCCGACGCCGAGCCCTGCCGCCTCAGCGAGGTCGAACCCACCGGCGAGCGGGAACGTCGCACTGACCAGTGCCGCGTAGCGCAGGAGCTGGCGGCGGGTGAGGGAGCTGTCGCACACAGAGGAAGTGTGCAGGGCACGGGTGAACGCGCCGTGCTGGGGTCAGAACTCGCTGTCGACGACGACCCGTCCGGACAGGCGGGGACGGACCCAGGCGAGGAACTCGCCGTGCACCGCGTCCTCGGCATAGGCCCTCAGGCCGTCGAGGTCGGCGTGGGTGGTGACCAGCCCGACGTCGTACGACGCCTCGGTGCCGAGCACGTCGCTCCCGGCGTCCATCGTGACCAGGCCGGCGCAGCGACCGGTGAGCGCCTGCAGCCGCTCGACGGTCTCGGCTGCGTCGGCGGGGTCCGTGAGCTTCAGCAGCACCTGGTGACGGATCATGCGCGTCAGTCTGCAGCAGGGTGGGATTCTCCGATTCCGCTGCCAAGCCCCGACCAGGGTGCAAGGCTCCGATGATCATGGTGGAGCGGCCCGACCTGCGTCTCGTCGAGGACGACGAGCCCTCGGAGTGCGCCCTGTGCGGGGACCCTGCGACGCACCGTTCGGCGGTCGACAACGCGCCGCTGTGCCTGTCCTGCTTCACCGAGACGCACTGGCACCCGTCCTGGGGCAAGACCTTCGACAAGTAGCGCCTCCCGTCGCCCCTTCGCGCACCGTTCACGCGGTCGACACGCCCGTTCTGCCGAGGGGACGTGCGGGACGGGGACCGTGTGACCTGTGCTGCTTCTGGGACACCGCGGATCCGTGCACCCCACGGCCCCCGAGAACACCCTCGCCTCGATCGAGCGCGCACTGCGCCAGGGTGCGGACGGCGTCGAGGTGGACGTGCGCGTCACCGCCGACGGGGTCCCGGTCTGCCACCACGACCCGTCGTTCGAGCGGACCGCCGACGACCGCCGCGCGCTGTCGATGACCGGGTACGCCGACCTTCCCTGGATCGGAAGTCACCGGGTCCCGAGGCTCAGCGAGGTCGTGGACCTGGTGGCCGGTCGCGGACAGCTGGTCGTCGAGCTGAAGCCGCCCGGGTGGCCGGCCCTCGAGGCGCCGGAGAGCGTCTCAGCCGTAGCGCGCGTGCTCCGGAGGCACGCCCTCGGCCACGTCACGGTCTCGTCCTTCGACCGGTTGCGGCTGCGCGCCTTCCGCAACCTCGGGCTGGGATGTCCGACGGCTCTGCTGGGGCGTCCCGCAGTCCCGCTGCTCGGGCTGGTGCGCCAGTCGCAGCAGGACGGCCACCCGGACGTCCATCCGCACGTGTCGTCCGTCCTCGCCCGGCCCGAGCACGTGTCACCGGGGTTGCGCATGACGTCGTGGACCGTCAACCGTCCCGCCGACCTGGCGCAGGCGCGAGCCCTCGGGCTGCACGCGGTGATCACCGACGACCCGGCCGCCGCGCGGGCCCTCCTCGAGCGTCCGCTCGCAGACGCGGGCTAGGTCTGCTCCAGCCAGTCGAGACGTCGCAGGACGACGCCCTCGCGCATCGCCCACGGGCAGATGTCGGCGCGCTCGACGCCAAAGGCGGTGAGGGCCTCGACGGCCACGATCGCCCCTGCGAGCAGCTGCGGCGCGCGGCTCTCGGAGACGCCGGGCAGCAGGGCCCTCTCGGCGAGGTGCATGGCCATGACGCGCTCGACGATCGCCTCGAGCCCGCGGCGAGACACCGCTCGCGGGACGCGTGGCCCGAGGGCGTAGGGGGCGGCGCCGTCGAGGCGGGCGAGCGATCGGAAGGTCTTCGACGTCGCGACCACACGGTCCGGGGGGCCCTGCGCGTGCACCTCCGGCACGACGTCTGCGAGGACCTGCCAGACGTGCTCGCGCAGGGCGAGGACGTCTCTGCGGCTCGGCGGGTCGCCGGGGAGCCGCTCCCGGGTCAGGCGTCCTGCGCCCAGCGGCACAGAGATCGCGAGGTCGGGCAGCTCGTCACGCCCGCAGGCGATCTCGAGCGATCCGCCCCCGATGTCGAGGCAGAGCAGCCGGCCGGACGACCATCCGAACCAGCGGCGGACGGCGAGGAAGGTCAGGGCCGCCTCGTCCTCGCCCGACAGCACGTCGAGGTCGACTCCCGTGGCGGCCCGGACGGCCTCGATGGCCTCGGCACCGTCGGCAGCCTCGCGGACCGCACTGGTGGCGAACGCGACGAGGTCGTCGCACCTCTCCTCGCGGGCGGCCTCGGCGGCGTCGCCGACCGCTTTGATCAGGAGGTCCCGGCCGTGCTCGCCGAGGGTCCCGTCGGGTCCGATCAGCTCCGCGAGGCGCAGCTCGTTCTTGTGGCTGCGAACGGGATCGGGGTGCGACCCCGGTCGCGCGTCGACGACGAGCAGGTGGATCGTGTTCGACCCCACGTCGAGCACCCCGAGCCGCATGGTGCTGAGGCTAGGACACCGGCCCGCTCTCGCGCGCCGCCCGGAGCAGCTCCGTCTGGATGTCGGTGCCGCCGTGGTCGGGGCGGTGGTGCCACTCGCCGTGGGCGTCGAGGTCCCAGCGCAGCACGTCCGGTCCGTTCAGCTGGTCGAGCAGACCGCTGACTTCGGTGCGTACCGCAGGGTCCTTCACCCGGACCAGCGTCTCGACGCGCCGGTCGAGGTTGCGGTGCATCAGGTCGGCGCTGCCGAACCACACCTCCGGCTCGCCGCCGTTGGTGAACTCGACGACGCGGCTGTGCTCGAGGAAGCGGCCGAGGATGCTGCGGACCCGGATGTTGGACGAGATCCCTTGTGCTGCAGGGCGAAGCGAGCAAATGCCTCGGACGACGACGTCGATCGGGACACCGGCCTCGCTGGCCTCGTAGAGCGCGTCGATGACGTCCTCGTCGACCACGCTGTTGGCCTTGATGCGGATCCCCGCAGGCGCCCCCGCGAGCGCGTTGTCGGCCTCCGCCCGGATGCGCTGCACGAGTCCCTTCCGGACGCCGTGCGGCGCGACCATCAGGTCCCGGTAGTCCTTCTGGTTGCTGTACCCCGTCAGGGTGTTGAACAGGTCCGTGAGATCCGCGCCGAGCTCGGGGTCGGCCGTGAGCAGTCCGAGGTCCTCGTAGAGCCGGGCCGTGCGCGGGTGGTAGTTGCCCGTGCCGAGGTGGCAGTAGCGGCGCAGCCCTCCGGACTCCTGCCGGACGACCAGCGCCGTCTTGCAGTGCGTCTTGAGCCCGAGCAGGCCGTAGACGACGTGGCAGCCGGCTCGCTCCAGCTTGCGGGCCCACCGGATGTTGGCCTGCTCGTCGAACCGGGCGGTGATCTCGATGACGACGACGACCTGCTTGCCGGCCTCAGCCGCGTCGATGAGGGCGTCCACGATCGGCGAGTCGCCGGAGGTGCGGTAGAGCGTCTGCTTGATGGCCAGGACCTGCGGGTCGGCCGCGGCCTGCTCGAGGAAGCGCTGCACCGACGTGGAGAACGAGTCGTAGGGGTGGTGCACGAGGATGTCGCCCTCGCGCAGTGCGGCGAAGACGTCTGCCTGCTGCTCGCCGTCGACGAGCCTCGGGTGCGTCGCGGGGACGAACGGCTCGTCCTTCAGCTCCGGCCGATCGATCGCCATCAGCTCCATCAGGGAGGACAGGGCCAGCAGGCCGGGGACGGCTACGACGTCGTCGGTCGTGATGTCGAGCTCGCGGACGAGCAGCTCGAGGACGTGCGGGTCCATCGTCTCGCCCACCTCGACCCGGACGACCGGTCCGAAGCGCCGGCGGGAGAGCTCGCGCTCGAGGGCCTGCAGCAGGTCCTCGTCGCGGTCCTCCTCCACTTCGAGGTCCGCGTTGCGGGTGACGCGGAAGGGGTGGTGGGCGAGCACGTCGAGGCCCGGGAAGAGCTGGCCGAGGTGGTGGCCGATGAGCTCCTCGAGTGGCAGGAAGCGCGAGGTGCCGGCCTCGACGGCATCGACCTCGACGAACCGGTCGACGTTGTTCGGGACCTTGACGCGGGCGAAGCGCTCGACGCCGGTCTCGGGGTCTCGCACCAGGACGGCGAGGTTGAGCGACAGGCCGCTGATGTAGGGGAAGGGGTGTGCCGGGTCGACCGCGAGCGGGGTCAGCACCGGGAACACGCGCTCGCGGAACCAGCCGTGCAGCCGCAGCTGCTCAGCGGCCGACAGGTCGTCCCAGCCGAGGATCGTGATGCCGGACGCGGCCAGGGCGGGCCGCACGTCGTCGAGGAACACCCGGGCGTGCTCGTGCGCGAGGCCCCGGCCCTTCTGCCGGATGAGCTCGAGCTGCCGGCGGGTCGAGAGCCCGTCGGCGCTGCGGACGCCCAGCCCGGTCTCCATCCGCCGGATCAGGCCCGCCACGCGCACCATGAAGAACTCGTCGAGGTTGGTGGCGAAGATGGCGAGGAACTTGAGGCGCTCCAGCAGCGGTGCCGTGTCGTCCTCGGCGAGGGCCAGAACGCGAGCGTTCCAGTCGAGCCAGGAGATCTCCCGGTTCAGGAAGCGGGCGGGCGCCGTGCGCAGGTCACCCGGCGCGATCGGTGCCGGGGCGGTCACGGGCTCTCCTGGGTCGGTGTCGAGCAGCCGGACGCCGCGGTCCGCGTCGAGAGAGTCGCGGTCGGCCACGACGGGATGCTCCACGGCCCGAGTGAACACCAGGTGTACGGGCCATGGACACCTGGCCGGGAGGCAGGAGCTCAGACCAGCTGGCTGACCAGGTTGTCGACGACGCCGGGCGGCAGGCTGTTGACCTCGCGCGCGAGGTCCTGGCGGACGTGCTCGAGCTGCCGTTGCTCCTCAGCTGCCGCGTCGTGACTGGGGGCAGGGATCACGGGGGCGCTCCTTCGGTCAAGCTTCTGGAGGGCAGTCTGAACGCTTCCGGCCCAATGAGGAAGAGGTATGCCGGGAAAGGTGGTGACTCGGTGCCGCGGCGGACGACGAACAGCTCTTCGTCGGACGTTCACCTCTCGGCAACCCCTCGTCTGGGTTGTGCTGCCACGGTCTCTCGCGTGCACGCCGTCGAGCCCTACCCGGGGAGGTCCCCCTTCCCGAGCCCGGGCGGCGGGCCGGCCCCGGTCGCCCCTCGGGTGCTCGTCGTCGCCACCGAGGGCGGCTGCTCCGCGCTGGTCGAGGCGCTGCGCGGCCAGGGCCTTGCCGTGCTCCTCGCGCCGGACGAATCGGTCGTGCAGCAGGTCGAGAGCGGTGCCGTGGACCTGGTGCTGCTGCACACCGACGGCCCCCGGGCTCGCGAGGACCTGGCACTGCTGCGCACGGTGAGCGCGGTGCCCGTCGTCGTGGCGCTGCGTGAGGCGAGGGTCTCGCCGGCGGGCTTCCTGGAGAGCGGTGCCGACGACTGCGTGGCCAGCAACGTGACGCGCACCGAGCTGGCGGCCCGCATCCGCGCCGTGCTGCGCCGGCGGCAGCGACCGGCCGGGGGTGAGGTGCTGCGCTCCGGCGACTTCGTGATGGACCTCGCGCGGCACCTCTTCCTGTACGACGGCACGGTCGTCCACCTGCCGCCGAAGGAGTTCGGCCTGCTGGAGCTGATGCTGCGCCGGGACGGCCGGGTGGTCTCACGCGAGGAGGCGCTGGAGCTCGTCTGGGGGCACCGTCAGGACAACGCGCGCGGCGGCGACCCGACGACGGTCGACGTGCACGTCAAGCGGCTCCGGTCCAAGGTCGAGCTCGACCCGGCGAACCCCGAGCACCTGCTGACCGTCCGGGGCCTCGGCTACCGCTTCGAGCCCTGACCGGCCGTCCGGCTAACGGCCGCGGACGAGGTCGAGGAACTCGCTGCGGGTGCGCGGGTCGTCGCGGACGATGCCGTGCAGGGCGCTGGTCACGGTGTGGGTGCCCGTGACCCGGGCGCCGCGCAGGCGCATGCACATGTGCTCGGCCTCGAGGACGACGCCCACGCCGCGCGGGTCGAGCTCGCGCTGCAACCAGTCGGCGACCTGCTGCGTCATCCGCTCCTGCACCTGCAGGGCCCGGCTGTAGTGGTCGACCACCCGGGCGAGCTTTGACAGCCCGACGATGCGGTCCTTGGGCAGGTAGGCGACGTGCGCCGTGCCGACGAAGGGCAGCAGGTGGTGCTCGCAGAGCGAGTGGAACGGGATGTCGCGGACGAGGACGAGCTCGTTGTAGCCCTCGTCGTTGGGGAAGGTCGTGGGCGCGAACGGCTGCGGGACGAGCTGCTCGGCGAACGCGCGGGCGACCCGGTCAGGGGTAGCGCGCAGGTGCTCGCTGTCGGGGTCCTGACCGAGGGCGGTGAGCAGGTCGCGGACGGCTTTCGAGGCGGCGTCGAGGTCCATGTCAGGTCCCCTTCTCGGGCTCGCGGCGCAGGTGGGGAGCGAGCTCGAGACCCGGGTCGACCTCGAGCTCGCCGCGGAGCGCCGACTGGACCGTGAGGTAGCCGCGGACCTGCGCGACGTCGTGGACCCGGAACAGCCGGGCGCCCTGGTCGACGAGGAAGCCGATCGTCGCGAGGGTCCCGCCGAGCCGCTCCGACGGCCGCCGCCCGCTGAGGGCACCGATGAAGTCCTTGCGCGAGACGGGATACAGGACCGGCAGCCCGAAGGACTGGTACGCCGCGGCGGCGCGCAGGCTGACGAGGGTCTGGAACGGGGTCTTGGAGAAGTCCGGTCCCGGGTCGAGCACGACGTTGTCGACGGTGCCGGTGAGCTCCTCGACCAGGCGCAGCCGGTCGTCGAAGAACCGCATGGTGTCCTCGACGACGTTGCGGTAGAGGTAGGGGTCGGTGAGCCGCTCCTTGGGGACGCCGCGGTTGTGCATGACAACCAGGTCGGCGCCGTGCTCGGCAGCCACGCCCGCCAGCTCGGGGTCCCGCAGGCCGCTGATGTCGTTGACGATCGAGGCACCCGCCTCGAGGGCGGCGCGCGCGACAGCCGGTCGGTACGTGTCGACCGAGACGACCGTCTCGGGCAGCCGCTTGGCGATCGCCTCGATCACCGACACGGCGGCGTCGCGCTCCACCTGCACGTCGAGCTCGGGGACCCCGGTGACGGCGGACTGGCCGCCGACGTCGATCAGGTCGGCCCCCTCGGCGACGAGCTCCTCGACCAGTCCCAGCCGGCTCTCGAGGTCGGGGAAGCGGCCGCCGTCGGAGAAGGAGTCGGTCGTCGCGTTGACGACGCCCATGAGGAGCGGGTGGGCCACCCGGCCCAGCAGGCCCTGGACGACCGTCACGCCTCGTCCGCTGCGCGCAGGGCAAGCGAGGACAGCGGCGGGCGCTCGACGGGCGCCCCCCCGGCGAGGTGCAGCCTCGCGCGGTGCGAGGTCTGCGCCCAGCCGTACCGGTAGGCCTTCGAGAGCAGCGTGGTCTCGACCTGCGCGGACGCCTCCTGGAGATGGGCGTCCTCGCGCGGGGGGTTGAAGATGTCGCCGACCGGCACCTCCAGGACGGCGTCGTGCCCGAACCGCTTCACGACGTCCATGAGCATCCCGATCTCCAACCCGTACCCGGTGGTGACCGGGAGGTCGAGCAGGGTGGCGCGGCGCACGGCGACCTGACCGGACAGCGGCTCGCGGTAGTGCACGAACTCCGGCAGCAGCCTCGCGAACGCCGGACGCACGACGTGCTCGGTGATGCGGCCTCCCCGGCGGGGCTCGGCGCCCGGTGTCCCGGGCGGCGCCGTCAGCCGGCGGAAGGTGCCCTTGACGAGCTGTGCCCGGGGGCTGTCCCGCAGGGCGTCGACGAGCCGCAGCGCCAGGCCGGCGAGGTCGCCCACGATGTCGGCGTCCAGGAAGCACAGCAGCTCCTCGTCGGCCTGAGCCGCCGCGCGCCACAGCGAGTCGCCCTTGCCGAGCACGGGACCGGTCTCCGGCAGCACGTCAGCAGCGAGCAGCACCTCCGCGCCGGCCCCGCGGGCCAGGCTCGCCGTGCGGTCGGTCGAGCCCCCGTCCACGACGCAGAAGCGGTCGACGAACCCGGCCGTCACAAGCGGTGCGAGCTCGGCGACGGTGCGCTCGATGCAGGGCTCCTCGTCCCTGGCCAGGACGTAGAGACCGACCGTCGGTCGGCTCTCTTGGCGAGGGGCTGGCACCACCGCAGTCTAGGTCTGAGCCCTCCTCGTAGGGTTCCGGCTGTGGTGGATCAGCTGCGCGTGGTCGTCGTCGGTGCCGGGCTCGCCGGGCTCCGGGTCGTGGAGTCCTTGCGGGAAAAGGGATCCGAGGCCTCCATCGTGCTCGTCGGGGAGGAAGCGCACGAGCCGTACGACCGGCCGCCGCTGTCGAAGCACGTGCTGCGCGGCGACCGCGAGCCGATGTTCCTGCGCGAGGAGTACGAGTCCCTCGGCGCCGACCTCCGGCTGGGCGTGACGGCGACGGGACTGGGCGACCACGTGCTGCGCACGGGCGACGGCGACATCGAGTTCGACCACCTCGTCATCGCCACCGGAGCTGCCCCGCGCCGGCTGCCCGGTGCCCCGGGCCTCGTGCTGCGGACGCTGGACGACGCCCGTGCGCTGTCGCCGTACCTCTCTCCCGGCAAGACCCTCGGCATCGTCGGTGCGGGGCTCATCGGATGCGAGGTCGCAGCGAGCGCGCGGACCAAGGCCGCCGAGGTCCACCTCGTCGACGTGCTCGACGGGCCCCTGATCCGGGTCCTCGGTCCGGTGCTCTCCGCGCGGATCGCCGACCTGCACCGCGAGCACGGCGTCCACCTGCACCTCGGCACCGGCGTGGCGTCTGCCTCCTCCGACCGGCTCGCGCTCGCCGACGGAACCGTCCTCGACGTCGACGTGGTGCTCGAGGCCATGGGCGTCGCGCCGTCGGTCGGCTGGCTGGAGGGCAGTGGGCTGACCCTGGACAACGGGGTCCGCTGCGACGCGGGGGGCCGCGCGGGCGACGGCGTCTGGGCGGTCGGGGACGTGGCCAACTGGGCCGGCGTCCGGCACGAGCACTGGACCAGCGCCGGCGAGCAGGCCGCCACTGTCGCGGCGGCGATCACCGGTGTGCCCGTGACGCACGAGGCCATCCCCTACTGGTGGAGCGACCAGTACGACGTGAAGCTGCAGGGCCTCGGCTCCCCGGCCGCTGACGACGACGTCGTCATCGTGGACGTCGGTCCCCGGCAGCGCCCGCTGGCGGTCTACTCCCGCGACGGCCGGCTCACCGGCGTCGTCGGCTTCTCGGCCGGGGCAGCCGTGATGAAGCTGCGCCAGGAGATCGCCGACGGCGCCCCGGTCGCTGACGTGCTGGCCGCGCTCGCCGGTTGACGCTCGCAGGCAGGATTCCTCCTGCCGGCGCCGAACTCCGTGCGGGTGAGACCCAGACTCGTCCTCGCCCCGCTCGTCCTCGCCGCCGCTCTGCTGCCGTTCGCGGCCGCCGGCGGCGCGACCCCGCCGGCGCCCACGTTCACGCAGTACACCTCGCCGGTGGGTGTCGACCTCGTGACCGGGGCCCCCGAGCCGGCCGGCTCGGTCATCTACGACATCAAGCACAACCCGGCAGGCGTGCCGGTGTTCGGCATCTACAGCCAGCACGGCATCGGCGACTCCTGCGGCGAGCCGACGCTCGGCTACGACCCGAAGACGAACCGGGCGCTCTACATCTGCGGTCTGCAGACCCTGCGCGTGACGTTCGGTGCCAAGGGGACGTCGACGTGGACGCCGGTCCAGCCGCTGCTGGAGGGGGCGCAGTCGAGCGACCCCATCCTGTGGCGCGACACCGACACGAACCGCGTCTGGATCAACCAGCTCATGCCGCAGGGCTGCTCCGCCCAGGCCTACACCGACGACTTCGGGACGACCTGGACCCAGGGGCCGCTCGGGTGCGCCCTCGGCATCTCCTTCGACCACCAGACGCTCGTCACGGCCAAGCCGCGCGCGCTGAAGACGGTGGGCTACCCGAACGTCCTCTACTACTGCACCAACGACCTCGCCGCGATCGACTGCGGCACGAGCCTCGACGGCGGCCTCACGTTCGGTCCCTCGCACCCCGTGTCGCTCGACCCTGCCGAGTCCTGCTCGGCGATCGTCGGGCACCTCAAGGCGGCCCCCGACGGCACGACGTACCTGATGCCGGACGGCTGCGACGACGAGGCGGGCAAGCAGGCGGTCTTCGTCACCGAGAACGACGGGCTCACCTGGACCAAGCACTCGATCGGCCACTCGACGGCAGGCGACGCCGGGCACCCGTCCCTCGCCGTCGGCAAGGACGGGACGGTCTACGCGGCCTGGGGCTCCGCCGACAACGCGAACGGCGGCGGCCGGGTGCAGGTCTCGGTCAGCACCTCCAAGGGCGTCCGCTGGACGACGCCCGTAGCGGTCGGCAAGGACCTGGGCGTGAAGGTGTCGCGGTTCCCGCTGGCCGTGGCCGGCGACGGTGACCGGGCGGCCGTGGCCTACCTGGGCAGCACCGACGACGGCAAGCCGAGCGACCGCAAGAACTACCGGGGCGTCTGGCGGATGTACGTCAGCTACACGCTCGACCGCGGCAGGCACTGGAAGACCTACGACGCCACCCCGGGCAGCCCGGTCCAGGTCGGCTCGATCTGCACCGGCGGCACGTCCTGCTCGGATGACCGCAACCTGCTCGACTTCAACGACATGGTCCTGGACGGCCAGGGCCGAGTCGTCATCGGCTTCGCCGACGGCTGCTTGAAGACGCAGTGCACACCAGCTGACCGGCTGAAGAAGGGCGCGATCATCCGGCAGACGGGCGGCCCCCGCCTGGTGCGCTAGGAACGGCCGATCGTGTCGCTGCCGGTCTTGTCGAGGTTGGCGAGGCGCAGCTGACCCTTGGCGATCAGCCGCTGCTGCTCGTCGGTGATCTCGATGTCCCACAGCTGCTGGGACCGGCCGCGGTGAACCGGCACGGACCTCGCGGTCAGGGTCCCGTCGCGGGTCGCCTTGATGAAGTTGGTGTGGTTCGACGTGCCGACGACGGGGCCGTCCCACCAGGCGGCCCCTGAGATGCTGCCGACCGACTCGACGACGGAGCACAGCACGCCGCCGTGCAGGATCCCGTAGGGCTGCTGGAGCTGCGGGGTCACGGTGAACGTCGCGGTCACGCCGTCCTTGGTGATCTCGGTGTACTCCAGGCCGAGGAGCTGGTCGAAGTGCTCTGCCGTCATGCAGGAGAACGTACGACCGACCAGCGGGCCAGCAGGACCCCGGGGTCGTCCAGGACCAGTGAGGCCAGGACGAGGTCAGCACCGGCGGCGTCTGTCAGGAGCCGCGGCCCGTCGCCGACGGTCGTGGGTGCCGTGGTCAGGCACAGCTCGTCGACAGCACCGGCCCGCAGCATCGCGGTGAGCAGCGACGGGCCGCCCTCGCAGAGCAGCCGCGTGAGCCCTCGCTGGTGCAGGGACCGCTTGAGCAGCAGGGGATCGGTGGTCCGGATGACATCGATCCCGACGGGTGTCTCCACGCCCTCCGGGACAGCGAGGATCACCGGGCCCTGCAGCACCTTGGCATCAGGCGCGAGGCGCCCCCGACGGCTGACGATCACGACGGGCGGCTGCTGGTTGCGTCCGCGCGCCGCGCGCCAGGTCCGGGCCGCCTCGTCGTAGCGCACGGGGCCGTAGTCCTCGTCGCGCGCGGTCCCCGCTCCGACGACGACGGCGTCGCTGACGGCCCGCAGGGTGCGGAACACCGCCTTGTCGGCGGGGCTCCCGAGACCGGCCGACCGGCCGTCGACCGCGACGACGCCGTCGACCGACGCGACGAACCCGGCCCGCAGGTGCGGGCCGGGAAGGTCGTAGAGGTCGAGCAGGTCCCCGGGGGCGAGGTCCCGGACGGCCGGGTGGAGGAGGCGCACGCCCCTATCGGACCACGTGGGGCATGAGCGCGTCGGCCGGGATCTGCCCGAACCGGCCCGACTGGAAGTCCTCGACCGCCTGCTGCAGCTCCTGGCGGGTGTTCATGACGAACGGGCCGTACTGCGCGACCGGCTCACGGATCGGCTGGCCGCCGAGGACCAGCACCTCGAGGGCGCCGTAGCGGCTCTCCTGGGTGTCGTCCGCCGTGATCGTCAGGTGGTCGCCCCTGCCGAAGACCGCGGTCTGGCCGGTGTGGACCGGTCGTCCCTCCGTACCCGCTCGTCCGTGACCGGCCAGGACGTAGACGAGCGCGTTGAAGCTGGGGTCCCACGGGATGCTCAGCTGCGCGCCCGGCGCGATCGTGGCGTGGGCGAAGGCGATGGGCGTGTGCGTCGAGCCCGGTCCCTGATGACCGGCGACGTCACCGGCGATGACCCGGACGAGCGCCCCGCCGTCGTCACTGCCGAGCAGCAGGACGTCCTCGCCCTCGAGGTTCTGGTAGGCGGGCGTGATCATCTTGTCCTTGCCGGGCAGGTTGACCCACAGCTGCACGCCGTGGAACGTGCCACCGCTCTCGACGAGCTCGGCCGGCGGGGTCTCGATGTGCAGGATGCCGCCGCCCGCGGTCATCCACTGCGTCGCGCCGTTGGTGATGAAGCCGCCGCCGCCGTGGCTGTCCTGGTGCTGGAAGGCGCCGTCGATGATGTAGGTGACGGTCTCGAAGCCCCGGTGCGGGTGCCAGCAGGTGCCCTTGGGCTCGCCGGGCGCGTACTACACCTCGCCCATCTGGTCCATCATGATGAACGGGTCGAGGTCGGCCGGGTTGACGCCCGCGAAGGTGCGCCGGACGGGGAAGCCCTCGCCCTCGTAGCCCTGCGGCGCGGTGGTGACCTGCTTCACCGGGCGCTCGGTGTCGCCGAGGCCGGCGCGGGGGATGCGCGGCAGGGTCAAGGTGTCGGCAGTGACGGCTGGCATGGGAGCTCCTGTAGGTCGTTGCTTATGCAACTATCTCCAACGCAGAGGGTCGGCGCAACCTTCCCCGGGTAGAGCCCCCAGCATGACTGCCACCTCACCGCTGGTCGCCGGGCGCTACCGGCTGGTCCGCGAGCTCGGCCGCGGCGGCATGGGCGTCGTCTGGGAGGCCTTCGACGAGCTCCTCCACCGGTCGGTGGCCGTGAAGGAGGTCCACTTCCCGGCCGAGCTGCCGGAGGCCGACCGCGAGCGGCTCGCCGGCCGCACCCTCCAGGAGGCTCGGGCCGTCGCCGCGCTCGACACCGCGGCCGCGGTGCGGGTCTACGACATCGTCGAGCAGGACACCCGGCCGTGGCTGGTGATGGAGCTGGTCCGCGGCACGACGCTGATCGCCCGGGTCAGCGAGCAGGGCGCCCTGCCGGAGCAGGACGTGGCGCGCATCGGGCTCGCGCTCGTCGACGCGCTGGAGGCTGCCCATGCCGCCGGGGTGCTGCACCGCGACGTGAAGCCGAGCAACGTCCTGCTCGGCGAGGACGGCAGGGTCGCGCTGACCGACTTCGGCATCGCCACGATCGAGGGGGACAGCCGCGAGGCGACGACGGGGGTGGTGCTCGGCTCACCGTCCTACGTCGCGCCCGAGCGCCTGGCCGGCGACCGGCCGTCGGCGGCGTCGGACTACTGGGCCCTGGGCGCGACGCTGTGGACGGCGCTGGAGGGGAGGCAGCCCTACGACGGGGCGACCGCCTACGCCGTGCTCAGCGCCGTCACGACCTCCGAGCCGCCGTTGTGCACCCGCTGCAGCCCTGCGATGCAGGAGCTGCTGCGCTCGCTGATGGCGCGCAACCCGCTGCTGCGCCCGCCCGCGGCGAGCGTCCGGGCACGGCTCGAGCAGGTCGCCTCGGGTCCCGAGCCGGCGCTCATGGCACCGACGCTGGCACTGCCGCTGCCCGAGCACTTCGACCGCACCACGGTCCTGGACGCCCGCCCCCCGGCAGCTGACCCGGCGCCCCCCGCGCCGCCTGCGCCG
>JAODNF010000230.1 GCA_025464915.1 Frankiales bacterium
AGGTCGCGTCGACGCTGGCCGAGGGCCTGGTCGCCCTCGGGCACGAGGTCACCCTGTTCGCCACGGCCGACTCGGTCACGGATGCGCGGCTGGTGTCGGCGGCGAGTCACGGCTACGACGAGGGTGCTGGCTACGACGTGAAGGTGGTGGAGGGCCTGCACCTCGCGAACGCGTTCGAGGCCGCTGCCGACCTCGACGTCTTGTCGAACCAGTTCGACTTCTTGCCCCTCACCTACTCGGGGCTGGTGCGCACGCCCGTGATCACGACGGTGCACGGCTTCTCGTCGGAGCGGATCCTGCCGGTCTACGAGCGGTACGACGCGAGCACGCACTACGTCTCGATCAGCGACAGCGACCGGCATCCCGCCCTCCACTACGCGGCGACCATCCACCACGGGATCGACCTGGCAGGGTTCACCTTCGCCGAGGAGCACAGCGGTTACCTGCTGTTCCTCGGCCGGATCCACCCGGACAAGGGCACGCATCTCGCGATCGAGACCGCTCGTCGCGCCGGGATGCCCCTGGTGATCGCCGGCATCGTGCACGACGAGTCCTACTTCCAGGCGCAGGTCGCTCCCCAGCTCGGGAGCGACGTGACCTATGTGGGTCCGGTCGGCCCGGACCAGCGGGACGCGCTGCTCGGCGGAGCTGCCGCGCTGCTGCACCTCATCGCCTTCGCTGAGCCGTTCGGGCTCTCGGTCGTCGAGGCGATGGCCACGGGAACTCCGGTCATCGCCTCCGCGCTCGGTTCCATGCCGGAGCTCGTGGTCGACGGCGTCACCGGCTTCCTGGTCGACGACGTCGATGCGGCGGTCCGGGCCGTGGCGCAGCTCGCAACGCTCTCGCGTCACGCGTGCCGCCGGCACGTCGAGGTCTGCTTCAGCGCGCAGCGCATGGTCGCCGACTACGCCGAGCTGTTCGCGCGGATCGCCGGAGCGGGACCTTCCGCCAGCAGCTGAGCGATCAGCGCGGGAAGGTCGACGAAGGCGAACCGGATGCTCGCGTCGCTTGCGCCGTACGGCAGGAGGAGCAGGTCGCCGTGCCGGAGCGCCCCGCAGCTGTAGACCACGTTGGGGACGTAGCCCTCGCGCTCGTCGGGGGTGGGTCTCATCAGCGGCCACGGCAGGCAGCCGAGCACCACCGTCGGGTCGTCGAGGTCCAGGAGCAGGGCACCCAGGGCGTACTCCCTCATCGGTCCGACGCCGTGCGTGAGAACGACCCAGCCCTCGTCCGTCTCGATCGGTGACCCGCAGTTGCCGGTCTGGATGAGCTCCCACGGCTGCGTCGGCGCGTGCACCGGCGTCGCGTCCCGCCACACCAGTCCGTCCTTCGAGGTGGTCACCGAGCACGTCTCGCGGTCGTGCCGCGACAGCGCGAGGTGCTCGCCGCCGACGGTGCGCGGGAACAGTGCCATCCCCTTGTTCCGCGAGGCCAGACCGGCGAGCTGGGTGACCCGGAAGCGCGTGAAGTCCGTGGTCTCCAGGAGCTGTGAGGTGATGCTCTGGCCGTCGTAGGCCGTGTAGGTCGCGAGGTAGCGCCCGTCCTCGACCTGGACGAAGCGTGCGTCCTCCATGCCGTGCGACTCCGAGGGGGCGACGGGCCACAGCACGCGCTCAGCGAGGGCAGCCGCAGGGTCGAACCACACCTCGTAGCTGCACTGGGCCAGGTTCCGGGCCACGGCGGCGGTGTGCTCAGCTCCGTGCCGCGTCACGCTCTGACCCGAGAGAGCACGCAGGGCGCGGTCCAGGTCCTCGTCGAGGAAGCGCTCGGGAAGCCGGCTCAGCAGGAACCGGGTGCTCTCCGTGTCAGCGCCCTCCTCCTCCAGGCGCGCGGCGAACAGCCCGCGGTCGTGCGCCGTCTGGTGGGTCGCGCCGGTCTCGACGTGTGCGGGGACGGGGTCCAGGTGCAGCTGCGCTCCCGGTCCCACGACGCCCGAGCGGAACTCGATGCTCGACAGGTGGCCCTCGCCGACGGCTCGCAGACTGAGCACGAAGCGCCGCTGGCCCGGGTCGAGGCCGCTCTGGTCGGGGTGCGCCACGATGGAGGGGTTGAACAGCGCGGCCGCCTCGAGGGAGTACTCCTGCGTGAACCACGCGCCGAGCAGCAGCCGCCGCTCCTGGGAGATGGGCGCGCCGGGCGGGATCCGGTGGGCGATCTGCTCGTAGCTGCGGAGCAGCAGAGAGGGCACGTCACGGTGGCGGCCGGCGTAGCGCGACAGCACGTCGGCGAGCGTCTCGCGGACGGCCTCCTCGTCGAGAGCGAGGATGCGCCCGAGGACGCCGGTCGCCCGGGACTCCACCTCGGTGAAGTGCTCGTGCCCGGGGACGAACAGCCGGCCCAGGACGCGGCCCGGATCGGGGAGCAGCGCGATGTCGACGCGGTGTACGAGGTCGGTCACAGCTTGCGCAGGCGGTGCGCGTGCTGAAGGGTCGACAGCAGGGCCAGCGTCGACTCGGCTCCCTGGTTCTCGTTCCGGCCGTCCGCCTCCAGCCCGTCGTGGCCGCCACCCGTCCGGTGGTCGTGCAGGACCACCCGGGCGTCGTTCGAGCCCTCGAACCAGGCTGCGGCCATCGTGATGACCCCCCGCCAGCGCTCGTCCCCCGTGACGGTGAGGGCGCGGGCAGCGGCGTCCGCCAGCGCCGCGACCTCGATCGGCTGCTGGTCGAAGCGGGTGCTGTGCTCCCCGGGTCCCGTGCCTCCGACGGGTACGACGGACAAGTGGCCGTCTCGGGTCTGCACCTGCACCAGCCAGTCGAGCAGCACCAGCCCGTCGTTGATCATGCGCTCGTCGCCGAGCGCACGACCGGCGGCCAGCAGCGCCTCGGGGACCGCAGCGTTCGCGTAGGTGAGGCGCGGTTCCGGCCAGGGCCAGTCGTCGAGGGCGCTGGGCCGGCCGAGGCACTGCGCCCCCGCAGCGAGCAGCTCGCGCGCGGGCCGGCTCCCCGGGTGACGGGCCTGGACCCCCGCTGCGCCGAGCATGGCGAAGGCCATGGCCCGCGACCAGGGCGACCACCAAGCGGCACCGCGCTCGAACGCCTCGAGCGCGGCAGCGCACTCCGTGTCGTCGCCGTCCCAGGCGACAACGGCGCCCAGGCCCCACAGGGCCCGGCCCCAGCAGTCCTCGACGGAGGGCGAGCCGGACCAGGTCAGGTCGGTCGCCCTCCGGTTGCGGAAGCGGCCGTCCGGGCTCTGCGCCGCGAGGACGAAGTCCAGGTACGCCGTGCGCAGGTCGGCGTTCGCCGTCGCCGTCTCAGGGTCGCGGCAGACGACGACCAGGGCGCGTGCCACGTCGTCGACGCAGTAGCCGTGCTCCGGCCGCGGGATCTCGTGCAGGGCGTGCTCGTACAGCCCACCGTCGTCGGTCAGCCGGCGGAGGTGGGTGAACGACGGCGTCGTCATGATGCGGTTGCCAGCTCGGCCGAGACGAGGTCCTCGGCGAGCGTCCGGTAGCGCTGCGCAACGGCTCCCCAGAGCAGCTCAGGTGCCTTGCGGACGGCGCGAGCGGACATGTCTGCGGCCAGCCCGGGCTCCGTGAGAACACGGCGCAGGGCGTGCTCGGTCGCGGCGGGGTCGCGCTGCGGCACCACGAGCCCCAGGCCGTCGCCGAGGAGCTCGACGGCGTGCGGGAAGGCGGTCGACACGACCGGACGCCCGGCGGCGACGGCCTCGACGAGGACGCCTGACGTCACCTGCTCGCGACTGTCGTAGGGCAGCAGCACGACCGCAGCCGCGTCGATCGTGTGCGCGAGCTCCGCGGTCGTGAGGTAGCGGTCGTCCAGCTCGACGAGGTCGAGGACGCCGTGTCGGGCGGCCCGTCGCACCAGGCTGTCGCGGTAGGCCTCGCCCGCCTGGTCCTGGACCTTCGGGTGGGTCTTGCCGAGCACGACGTACCGCGGCGACAGGTCGCGCAGGCCGGGCAGCGCGTCGATGACCCACTCGATCCCCTTGCCGGGCCCGAGCAGGCCCCACGTCAGGATCACCGGCCTTCTCGTGACCTGGCCGCGAACGCCCAGGGCGCCGGGGCCGACGGCGCCGTGCGGGATGACCACCGCCCGCGAGGGGTGCACGTCGTACTGCGTCAGCAAGCGCTGCCGCCCGGCCTCCGTCATCGTCACGAGCACGTCCGCGCTGGCCACGATGCGCTCCAGCACCCAGCGCTGGTGGGCGCTGGGCTCCTGCAGCACGGTGTGCAGCACCACGATGGCCGGCACGGTCAGCGCCGCGAGGAGCGCCACGACGTCCTCCCCGTCAGGACCGCCGTAGATGCCGTACTCGTGCTGCACGAGAACGACGTCATGGCTGTTGAGCACGTCGACCGCGGCGGTAGCACTGGCGGCGCAGCCGTTGACGAGGTGGGCGACGACCTCGGGCCCGGGGTGCGTCTCGGGCCGGTCGACCACGCGGACGACGGACGCGTGACCCGAGCCGGCGAGGTGCTGCCACAGCGCCGCGTTGAACGTCGCCAGTCCGCACTGCGTGGGTGGGTAGGTGCTGAGCAGCCCCATGGACAACCCGGAACGAACGGAAGGACCAACCATGTGGGGCGCACTCCTGACGGCGGTGCTCACCTCACGGGGCACCGAGCCGGTGCGGTCGCTGAGGGACGATCTGCCCCAGTCTCCCACAGGACCCCTGTGAAAGACATGCGCCGACGACCCACCGGTCAGGCGTGACCGCCTTGTCCGCGCTTGTGATCTCGGCCTTTGCGGGTTGCACAGAAAGCAAGCGCTCGATACATTCAGTCAGAACTGACGGTAACAGGAGGACGTAGATGGCAGCCGATGTCCGGGTCGCTGGAGTGGGCATGGTCCCCTTCGCGACGCCCAAGGCGGGCAAGCAGTACCAGGACCTCGGTGGGGAGGCCGTCCGCGTCGCGCTCGAGGACAGCGGCGTGTCGCTGGAGGACGTGCAGCAGGCCTTCGCCTCCTACGTCTACGGCGACTCCACCTGCGGTCAGGTGGCCCTCTACGGCGTGGGCATGACCGGCATCCCCGTCGTCAACGTCAACAACAACTGCTCCAGCGGCTCGAGCGGACTGTTCCTCGCCCGGCAGGCTGTCGCGAGTGGCGACTGCGACGTGGCGATCGCCTTCGGCTTCGAGCAGATGCAGCGCGGCGCCCTCGTCGAGCACTGGGCGGACCGCACCAGCCCACTGTCGGCCTCGCTGGAGCGTCACGAGCAGCTGCACGGCGCTCCGCCCGAGGGCACGCCGATGGCAGCGGTGCTGTTCGGCTCGGCCGGTCAGGACCACATGGAACGCTTCGGCACGTCGGCAGAGACGTTCGCGCGCATCTCGGTCAAGGCCCGCACGCACGCGGCCGACAACCCGTACGCCGTCTTCCGCGACCCCATCACGCTCGAGGAGGTCCTCGCCTCCCCGCAGGTGCACGGCCCGCTGACCCGGCTGCAGTGCTGCCCACCCACCAGCGGCGGCGCAGCGGTCGTCCTGGTGAGTGCCGACTACGCGAGGGCCAAGGGCCTGGACGCCAAGGTCCGCATCGCGGGTCAGGCGCTGACGACCGACAAGGCGTCGTCGTTCGAGGGCGACATGCGGCACGTGGTCGGGTTCGACATCGCCGCGGAGGCCGCGCAGAAGGCGTACGCCCAGGCCGGCATCGGCCCGGAGGACATCCCGGTCGTCGAGCTGCACGACTGCTTCACGACCAACGAGCTGCTCAGCTACGAGGCGCTCGGCCTGACCCCGGAGGGCACCGGCGAGAAGTTCGTCATGGACGGCGACAACACCTACGGCGGCAGGGTCGTCACCAACCCGTCCGGTGGGCTGCTCTCCAAGGGCCACCCGCTCGGTGCGACGGGCCTCGCGCAGTGCGCCGAGCTCACCTGGCAGCTGCGCGGAACCGCGGGTGCCCGGCAGGTGGAGGGCGCCCGCGTCGCGCTCCAGCACAACATCGGCCTCGGGTCGGCCGCTGTCGTCACCGTCTACGAGAGCGTCGCGTGATCACCTCCGCCACGGGCTCGGCGTCGGCGCCCGTCACGGCGACCATCGACCGCAGCCAGCTACGGCTGTTCGCCAAGGCGACGGGGCAGACCGACCCGACCTGGACCGATGTCACGGCGGCGCAGGCCGCCGGGCACACGGACCTGCCCGTCCCGCCGACCTTCCTGTTCGGCATCGAGCTGCAGCAGGAGGAGCCGTTCGGCTGGCTCACCCAGCACGGCGTCGACATGAGCGCCGTCCTGCACGGGACGCAGTCGTTCGACTACGTCACACCCGTCTTCGCGGGTGACACGGTCACCGCGTCATCGAGCATCACCGACGTGCAGGTCAAGAAGGGCGGGGCGCTGACGATGGTCGAGCGCCGCACCGACATCACCCGCGACGCCGAGACCGTCGCCCGGCTCACCAGCGTGATCGTCGTGAGGAGCGCAGCATGACCGCCCTGCTGCAGCAGGCATGGCAGGTCGGCGACGTGATCGGCCCGCTGACCGCCGGCCCCGTGTCCCGCACCACCATCGCACTGTTCGCCGGTGGGTCCGGCGACCACAACGAGATCCACCTCGACGTCGAGCAGGCCCGGGCTGCGGGCATGGACGACGTCTTCGCCCAGGGCATGCTGTCGATGGCCTACCTCGGCCGGCTGCTCACGGATGCCTTCGGCCCGACCGCGCTGCGGTCCTTCACGACGCGGTTCACCGCCATCACGCCGGTGGACGCGCGGCCGGTCTGCACCGGTGAGGTCACCGCCGTCGAGGACGGCATCGCCACGCTCGACCTCACGGTCGAGCTCTCCGACGGAACACCCACCCTGATGGGCACCGCCCGCGTCAGCCTGGAAGGAAGCACGCTGTGAGCACCCTGGACGGCAAGGTCGCCCTCGTCACCGGTTCGGGACGGGGCATCGGCCAGCAGATCGCCTTCAAGCTGGCCAGCGCCGGCGCCTCGGTCGTCGTCAACGACCTCGACGCCGAGCCCGCCCACGAGACCGTCGAGAAGATCCGGGCCGATGGCGGCAGCGCCACGGCCGTCGTCGGCAGCGTCCTGGAGGACGGCTTCGCCGAGTCCTTCGTGGGTGCGGCGGTCGAGTCCTTCGGCGGCCTGCACATCATCGTGAACAACGCAGGCTTCACCTGGGACAACGTCATCCAGAAGATGACGGACGAGCAGTGGGACACGATCCTCGACGTCCACCTGAAGGCGCCCTTCCGGATCCTGCGGGCGGCCCAGCCCGTCATCAGCGCCGCGGTCAAGGCCGAGCGCGCCGAGGGCACGGTCGTGAACCGCAAGGTCGTCAACATCAGCAGCCTCGCCGGCGTCGGCGGCAACGCCGGCCAGGCCAACTACTCCTCGGCCAAGGCCGGGGTCGAGGGGCTCACCCGCGCCCTCGCCAAGGAGTGGGGTCGGCTGGCGGTCAACGTCAACGCCGTCGCCTTCGGCCTGATCTCGACGCGGCTCACGCAGGCCGCCGACAGCGGCGCGACCATCGACGTCGAGGGCCGTGAGATCAAGGTCGGCGTCAACCCGCAGCTGCTCCAGACCATGGAGGCGATGATCCCGCTCGGTCGCGCAGGCACGGCCGAGGAGGCCGCGGGTGCGGTCTACCTGCTCTGCACGCCGGAGTCGGACTACGTCAGCGGCCAGACCCTGCTGTGTGCGGGTGGCTTCATCCTCTAGCTCGACCAAGGACGAGGGGACCGAGCCTCGGCACGGTCCTCTCGTTCGTGCTCAGGTCAGGTGCGGCGGCGGTCGGTGACGACCTTCACGGCGCTCAGCGCCAGCACGAGGACGAGCGACACGGCGTTGGCGCCCAGCAGCGCCGCGTCGTGCCGGCTGGTGCCGTAGACGAGCCAGGAGGCGAGGCCGGCCGTCATCGTGCCGAGGTAGAGCCACGACAGGTCGCCTGCCGAGCGCTCCCGCCAGGCGCGCAGCAGCTGGGGGAGCCAGGCAGCGGTCGTGAGTACGGCGGCAAGGGTGCCGATCATCAGTGCTCGCGAACCAGCCGCAGGTGCAGCTCGAGGCGGGTCGCTGGGTCGTGCCGCAGATCGGTGCCGAGCAGGTCGAAGGCCCGGCGCAACCGGTAGCGCAGCGTGTTGCTGTGGACCTGCAGCACGTCGGCGGTGCGGACGACGTCGCCGCCCGCGTCGAGCCACGCGCGCACCGTGGTGACCAGCTCGCCGCTGCGACGGCAGTCGTGCTCGCGCAGCACGCTGAGCGGGTCGGGGCCCAGGTCGGGCAGCTGGTCGAGCGCCTCGGCCAGGTGCCGGACGACGACGCGGGGACGCGCGTCCTCGAGGGAGAGGCACGAGCCGAGGGGTACGACCGGGAGCGCGGCGTCCAGCCGGCGGCGCGCCTGCACGAGGTCGGTGGTGGCCCCGGACACGACGACGCGGACGGCGGGGTCGACCCGCACGTCCGACGGGATCGACTCCAGGACGACGTAGACGGCGCCGCGGTGCCGGACGGGCGTGCCACACGTGACGTTGCGGGCGATCACCTGGATCGGCACGCCGGGAGCCTCGACCCGGGCGAGGTGCACGGCCCGGTCCCGCCAGCAGGCAGGGACGTCGGCGTCGCCGTCGAGCCAGGGGGCGAGGTCCTCGCTGTCCTCGAGCCGGCAGGACAGCAGCTCCTCGAGCTGCTGCAGGACGGCCGGCGCGTGCTCGAGGTCGAGGGGTCCCGCGGCGCTCGGCAGCAGCCACACGCCGGCGCCGCTGCGCAGGTAGACGTGCGCCACCCGGTGCCGGCTGTCGCTCAGCACGCCCTCGACCACCGGTCCCGTGGGCAGCAGCGTCGTCGTACGCGGTGAGACGAGCGCGGCGTGCAGAGCGCGCGCGTCGCCGGCGAGGACGGAGGTCACGAACGCGGGCGGCACGTCGCCGGCCGGGAGGCGGTGCGCGACCAGGCGGCCGTCCGCGCCCTCGATGAGGCAGCCGCCGACGAGCCGGGCGAGGTCCTCGGCGCAACGGGCGAGGCGTCCCACCACGGTCTCCGCCCCGACGGGGGCCAGGGCCGGGGCCGTCACGTCAGTTCACCGCTCGGTCGGAGCCCTGCCAGTGCCGTTCGCGGAGCTCCCGCTTGAGGACCTTGCCGGCGCCGGAGACGGGCAGGGCGTCGACGACCTCCAGGCTGCGGGGGCACTTGTAGCCGGCGATTCGCGCCTTGCTGTGGGTCCGCAGGTCCTCCAGCTCGAGGGCTGTGCCGGGCTGCAGCACGACCACGGCGTGGACGCGCTCGCCCCACTCCTCGTCCGGGACGCCGATGACGGCGCAGGCGGCGATCGACGGGTGGGTCGTGAGGGCGCTCTCGACCTCGGCGGAGTAGACGTTCTCACCCCCACTCACGATCATGTCCTTGATCCGGTCCACCACGAAGACGTAGCCGTTGTCGTCCATCCGGCCGCCGTCGCCGGTGTGCATCCAGCCGTCGACCACCGCCGCCGCGGTCTCGGCGGGCTTGTTCCAGTAGCCCTGCATGACGTGGTCGCCTGACACGACGATCTCGCCGACCTCGCCCCGCGGGACCTCCTTGCCGTCCACGTCGACGATCTTGACCATCGCGTGCGGCGCAGCCCGGCCGGCGGACCGGCGGAGCACCGGGTCGTCGTGCTCCTCGGGCCCGAGCAACGTGGCAACCGGGGAGAGCTCGGTCATGCCGTAGGCCTGGGAGAGCACGATCCCGGGCAGCGCCTTGCGCACCCGGTCGAGCACGCCCTCCGAGATCGGGCTGCCGCCGTAGACCAGCTTCTGGAAGGAGCTCAGGTCGGCCTCGGCCACGCCGGGCGCGTCCACCAGCATCTGGATCATCGTCGGGACGAGCAGGGCGTCGGTGACCCGGTGCTTCGAGATGGCCTCGAGCACGCCGTCCGGGGTGAACATCGGGACGATGACGTGGCCGCCACCGGTGAGGTTGCGACCGACCCAGGCCGCGAGATCGGCCAGGTGGAACATCGGGGCGGCGTGGAGCAGGCGCCCCCCGGGGACCAGGAAGTTGCCCGAGGCAGCCGCGCCCAGCGACGAGGCCAGCATGTTGCGGTGGCTGAGCATGACGCCCTTGGGGAACCCGGTCGTGCCACCCGTGTAGAAGATGCCGGCCAGGTCGTCGCCGCCCCGACGCGTGTCCTCCACCGTGCCCTCGTCGAGCAGGGAGCCGTAGGTGCGCATGCCGTCGGGTGTCGGCCCCTCGCCGACGTGGACCACCGTCGACAGGACCGGAGCCGCCGCCTGGATCGCCGGCACGGTGGCGGCGAACGTGTCGTCGACGCACAGCACCGTCGTGCCGGAGTCCTCGAGGCTGTAGGCGATCTCGGCCGGGCTCCAGCGGACGTTGCACGGGTTGACCACGCCGCCGGCCCACCAGATGGCGAGCAGCAGCTCGTGGTAGCGGTCGCTGTTGAGGCTCAGGATCGCCACCCGGTCGCCCGCGCCGACGCCGAGGGCGCGCAGGCCGGCGGCGACGCGGGCGACCCGCTCCGCGCACTCGGCCCACGTGGTCACCCGGTCGCCGAAGATCGTGGCGACGCCGTCCCCGTCCTGCTGGACGTTGCGGTGCAGGCTCTGGGTGAGATGCATAGGTGGTCCCCGGGGCGGTAGAGTCAGAAACAGTCAGGTCGGACGGTAGAAGTGTTGCGGCCGGATGGCAAGAGCGATCAGTAGGATCCGCGCAAGGAGGTGGGCATGTCGGTCCAGCCGGCTCGCACGACCCGGACGCAGGGCGAGCGCTCAGCGGCCATGCAGCGCCGCCTTCTCGACGCGACCGTGGCAGCGCTCTGCGAGAAGGGCTACGGCGGCACCACGACGATGGAGGTCCAGCAGCGGGCCGGCGTGTCCCGCGGCGCCCTGCTGCACCACTTCGCGTCCCGCACGGACCTGATGGTCGCGGCGGTCGAGCACCTCACCCGCGAGCGCATCGCCGAGGTGCTGTCCCTCGTCAAGTCGCAGGCACCTCGCAAGGGCCGGCTCGAGTGGGCCGTCAACGTCCTGTGGGGCACCTTCCAAGGACCGCTGTTCACCGCATCGCTCGAGCTCTGGCTTGCCGCGCGCAACGACCACGAGCTGCTGACGGCCCTGCTGCCGCAGGAGCGGATCGTCGGCCAGACCATCCGCGGCATGGCGGCGGACCTGTTCGGCGAGGAGGTCAGCGGCAAGCCGGGGTTCTCGGAGGCACTTGAGATGGTCCTTGACGCCCAGCGCGGTGCCGCCGCCCGTTCGGTGCTTCGCTCCACGGACACCGACGACCGCATGATCGCCTCCTGGGTGCACCTGATGAGGGCGTTGACCACCTAAGCCGTCAAGGTTGACGGTAAAGTGAGGCCCTTCTAGGGTTCCGTTGCACACGCGCAACAGCCAGGAGGCACACGTGTCGGTCGCTGCGGGGCTCGACGTCCGGCTCGTCGAGGAGGTCTTCGCCAAGGGCCTGCGCAAGCAGGGCGTGGGCGGCGCGGCGTTCTCGGCCACCGTCGACGGCCGGCAGGTCGTGAGCGTGTGGGGCGGCTCGGTGCGCCCGGGCACGCCCTGGCAGGAGGACACCCCGGCGGTCACGATGTCGGTGACCAAGGGCTGGGCCGCGATGTGCCTGCAGGTCCTCATCGACCGCGGACAGCTCGACGTCGACGCGCTGGTGAGCGACTACTGGCCCGAGTACGGCTGCAACGGCAAGGAGCGCACCACGGTCCGGCACGTCCTCAACCACAGCGCCGGCGTCCCGGGCCTCCCGGACAGCCCGAGCCTGATCGGCTGGGACGGCACGGGCTGGGACGACCTGCCGGCGATCACGGCGCGGCTCGCTGCCTCGAGGCCGGTGTGGGAGCCGGGGACGGTCAGCGGCTACCACGCCGTCACCTACGGCTGGCTGGTCGGCGAGATCGTCCGCCGCATCACCGGCCGCACCCTGGGCCAGTTCTTCGCGTCCGAGATCGCCAAGCCCCTCGGCATCCGCAGCGCGATCGGTGTCGACGCCGAGCGGATGGCCGACGTCGCCGAGGTGCACCCGGCCGACCTGCTCGCCGCGCCGTTCGTGCTCCGGCCGCTGGTCAACAAGGTCAACGCAGCGATGCGAACCCCCTCCTCGCTTCTCGGTCAGGCGTTCCTCGCCGACGGCACGCGCTCCATCATGGACGCCCACGAGCTGCTGAGGAGCGAGGGCTTCTTCCGCGCCGAGATCCCCTCGAGCAACGGCGTCAGCAGCGCGTCAGACCTGGCCCGGCTCTACGCAGTGCTCGCCTGTGGCGGGGCTGTCGGTGACGTCCGGGTCCTGTCGCCCGAGGTCGTGGCCCTGTTCGCGAGGCACGAGCTCACGACGGGGGACGAGGTCTTCAGCCGGAGCTGCGACTTCTTCGGCGGCAGCCTGCTGACGAAGCGGATCCGCATCGTCAAGACCCTCGGCTACACCCTCAACCAGCCCGGGTCGGGCAAGCCCAGGTACGGCCCCGACCCGACGTCGTACGGCAGTGAGGGGGCCGGCGGTCAGCTCGCGTTCTGCGACCCGGGGCGTCGGGTCTCGGTCGGCTTCGTGCGCTCCGGCCTCAGCCCGTCGCCGGCCTTCGCGCTGCAGCTCGTCGACGCGCTCTACCGCTGCCTCGACGGCGACGCCTGACGTGCGCTGCTCTGCCGACCACACAACCTTGAGGAGCCTCTGACATGCAGGACTGGCTGGTCGAGCCCGGCTACGAGCCGGTGCGGGACCTGTTCCTCCGCGAGAAGGGGTCGCTCGGCATCGGCGGCGGCGGCTACTGCGCCTACGTCGACGGCAAGCCCGTGGTCGACATCTGGGCGGGGGACGCGCACCCGGGTGTCCCGTGGGAGCGGGGCACCACCACGATCATCATGTCCGCCACCAAGGGCTTCGCCGCCATGTGCGTGCAGGTGCTGGCGGACCGCGGCCAGATCGACCTCGACGCCCCCGTGGCGACGTACTGGCCGGAGTTCGCCCAGAACGGCAAGGACAAGGTGCTGGTCCGGCACGTCCTGCTGCACACGGCCGGCCTGTTCGGGTACGAGGGGCAGAACGAGGTGACGCGGCTCGACGCCACCGGGTGGGACTCCTACGAGCAGATCAGCGCGGGGTTCGCCGCAGCACCGCTCGAGTGGGAGCCGGGCAGCCGGCACGGCTACCACGCCCTCTCCGTCGGCTGGCTGCTGGCCGAGATCGTCCGGCGCGCTTCCGGGCGATCGCTGGGCCAGTTCTTCCGTGAGGAGATCGCCGAGCCGCTGGGCCTCGAGACCTGGATCGGCACGCCACCTGCAGAGCTGGCCCGGGCCGCCCACGTGCACCCGACGCGGCACGGGCACCTCCCGAAGTTCGTGCAGCGCATGAACGCCTCGATGGAGGCAGCGGCGCGCGACCCGAGGACGCGGCTGGGCCGGGCCTTCCTCGGCGACGGGACGCGGTCGGGCATCGACGAGCTCGAGCACATCTTCAACAGCCCCGCCGTCCTCGCGGCCGAGTTCCCCGCGGGCGGTGCCACGTCGACAGCGCGCGGTCTCGCCCGCTGCTGGGCGATGGTGGCGAACGACGGCGAGCTCGACGGCGTCCGGGTGCTCTCGCCGGAGTCGGTCGCCCAGTGGGCCGAGGTCATCCAGAACGAGCCCGACGCCGTCTTCGAGGGCATCGAGTTCTCACGGCTCGCCTCCGGCCTCACCAAGGCCAAGACCCCGCGGACGCTCGGCTACATCGGCAACGTCGCGTTGCCCGGGCTGCCGTCGCGCTTCGGGCCCAACCCGGACGCGTACGGCGCGGAGGGCCTCGGCGGCCAGTACGGCTACTGCGACCGACGGAGCAACATCTCGGTCGGGTTCGTGCGCAACGACCTCGCGATGCTCGAGGTGCTCCAGCCGCAGCTGACGGCGGCCGTCTACGCCTGTGCCAAGAAGGTCGGCCACGACGTCTACGTCGCCCCGCCGGTGCCGCGGTGGAAGGCCGCCCTCGGCAGCCGGCTCCGCAAGCGCATCCAGGTCCCCACCGCCCCCTGACGCCGCCAGCCGCTTCTGGTGCGGCCCGGACATCCGAAGCAGTTCCAACCGGTACCGCCGACGCTCGGCCCGGCGCCGCTCCGGTCGGGCTGGTTCGACGCCCAATCAGCTCAGACGAGTACGGCCGCTAGTCCCGCTTCCCGGCCGTCGCCCGGGCTTGCGTTGCCGGGACGTCGCGCCGCTGTGGGGCGTCGCAAGCCTGAGGCCGCAAGCCGCACCCGGGCCCGCTGGGTCCCCGGAACGCAGAAGCAGCCGATAGGCGGCTCGCGCAGGCCCGGTGAGCGTGACCGGCTCTCGAGCAGGCTCATCGTGCTGCTTCTGCGTCACGACTGGCTTCCGGGCGAACAACCCATCTCTTTCCTGAGGCGGCTCCGGTTGTTCACGGGACAGACCCAGATCCACGCTCAGCAGGCAACGCCGGCCGTGAACAACCGGAGCCAGGCCGCACGAGAAGAGCGGCTCTCGAGGGCTGGTCAGCCGGCGAAGGGACGGCCGCTGTAGCGGACGCAGGTGCAGCTGTCGACGTAGCCGAAGGCGCTGAACAGGCGAGGGCCGTCCTTGCGGGTGCTGCTGAACAGGGTCTCGCCGTCGATCTCCGACGGGCTGATGAACGTGCTGCCGAGCCCGCGCAGCCCGGCGCCGAGCACGGTCGGCTCCGCGTGGCCGGCGGTGCGCTTCAGCCCGGCCTCGAGGAAGAAGAACGCCTCGCAGACCGGGAAGACCGAGTTGGCGTTGGCCCGGTTCGCCGCAGGGGGGTAGGCCTTCCAGAGCGTCCGGCAGCGCTGCGTCTGCGCGTTGCCGACGGGGACCGTGGTGACGTCCTTGGTCGGGCGCCAGCCCACGCCGTGCACGCGCGCCTGGGCGTCCGCGCTGAGCTGGCTGTCGTTGTAGCCGGCGCCGCCGGCGGAGGTGAGCAGGTACGTCGGCTTCCAGCCCTGCGTCGAGGCCTGCTGCTCGAAGTACTGCGCTCCGACCTGCTCGAAGCCGGACACGAACACGATCTGGTCGACGCCCGCGCTGCGCAGCGGCAGCACGGTCGACTGGACCGCGGCGATGAAGCCGGCCGCGTCGCCGAAGCCGTGCACGCAGTTGACCTCGCGGCTGACCGAGGCGATGCCGCGGCGCTTGAGCTGCGGCTCGAGAACCGACGACGCGACCCTCTGATCGGCCGGGCATCCCTCGACGACGATGCCGACCTTGTGCTTGGCGGTCATGACGCCACCGCCGGTGAGCCCGGAGACGAGCGCGGTGAAGCGGCGCTCGAGCGTCGGGGCCTGCGGCGAGAACAGCAGCGGGTAGTGGTTGAGGGTCGCCGCGTCCGTACCCCCGTCGAGCAGCGTGATCTCCGGGACCTGCGCCTTGGCGATGCACGACGAGAACGGCTCGGAGTAGAAGCTGCCGTCGAACGACAGCACGACCGCCACGTGGTGGTCCTGGGTGAAGTTGGCGCAGGCCGCGGTGGCCTCGGTGTCGTAGTTGCTGCTCGACACGTTGATGTAGCTGGTAACGACGGTGACCTTGCGCCCGGCCACACCGCCCTTCGCGTTGAGGGCGCGGACGAACGCGGCGACGGCGTCGGACGACGTGAAGTCGGTCGGTGCGGAGCGGCCGATGGCGGAGTTGGCGGCGACGCCGTCCCCCGCGGCCATCAGGCCGATCTGCAGCGGCGCCGTGACCGGCTCGGCCGGCAGGGCCACCGAGGTCGGACCGGTGCCCGGTGCCGCCGTCGACAGCCCGGCCGCTCCCGGTGACCCGCCGGTCGCGCCCCCTCCCGAGCCGACCGTCGCCGGACCGACGCCCGTCGTCGTCACGCCGTCGGTGCCGGTGGGCAGCTGCGTCCCGGTGCTCGGCGTCGAGGCCCCGAGCCCGTCGCTGCTGCCGGTCACCTGGGCGGCCTGCGGCACCGTCGTCCCGCAGGCGGCAGTCAGGGCCAGGACCAGAAGCAGCTTGCGTGACATGAGGCCCGTTCTGGTCTGGACATTTACCGTCAATCCGGACCGTATCTATCTGACGGCAGCGGCGCAAGACAGGTGAAACGGCCGTCCGCTCGTCCCGCTACTGCGGGAAGAGCGGCTCCAGCTGGCGCTTCAGGCGCTTCCACCGCGCCTGCTGGTCCTTCTCCGAGAGGTGCCAGCTGCTCAGCACGAGCCCGCGCATCGCGTCCATCGAGGTGAAGACGGCGTCGCGGAAGTCGGAGCTCATCGTGCGGGAGCCGTGGAACGCGACGTTGACGGCCGCCTCGACCTCCGTGACGTGCTCGGCGAGCTGGCTGTTCGTGCGAGCCGCGATCCACATCTCGGCGGTGGCCACGAACAGGGGCCCGCGGTGCGACTCCCACAGCCGCTCGAGGAGCCGGTCGACGAGCTCGGGGGAGCCCTCGAGCGGCGCGATCATCGCGACGATCTCCCGTGAGCGGAGCTCGTTGAGGTGCAGCACGGCGGAGATGACCAGGTTCTCCTTGGTGGGGAAGTGGTGCACCTGCGCGCCGCGGGTGACCTGCGCCCGTTCGGCGACGCGCGCCACCGTCGTACCCGCGTAGCCGTAGTCCACCAGGCACTCGATGGTCGCCTCGAGCAGGCGGCTCCGGGTCGCGGCGCTGCGCTCCTCCTGCGTGCGCCGGGGTGCTGCCACGCGGAGACGGTAGCCCGAGGGCGAGCCCTAGGACGGGAGGCGCTGGGCGCGGAGCTGGGCCCGGCGGACCTTGCCGGCGGCGTCGCGGAGCTGCTCGTCGACGACCTCGAAGGTCTTCGGCAGCTTGTACGCCGCGAGCCGCTCCTTGAGGAAGGGCGCGAGGTCCGGCCGGGCGTCGCCGCGGAAGCGGATGATCGCGTGCGGGACGTTGCCCTTGTCCTCATCGGGAAGGCCGAAAACGCAGGCGTCGTCGACGTCGGGGTGCTCGAGCAGGGCGGCCTCGATCTCGGCGGGGTACACGTTCGAGCCGCCGACGAGGATCATGTCCGACTCGCGGTCGGCGAGGTAGAGGTAGCCGTCCTCGTCGAAGCGGCCGAGGTCGCCGAGCGACTCCCAGCCGGTGCCGTCGCTCTCGGCGGTCGCGCCGAGGTAGCGATAGGTGCTCTGACCCTCCGGCATCCGCAGCCAGACCTTGCCGACGGTGCCGACGGGGACCGGGTTGCCGTCGTCGTCGCGGATCTCCATGTCGCCGAGAGCCACCATGCCGACAGAGCCGCGGTGCGCGAGCCACTCACGGCCGCTGATGATGGTCGCAGCCTGAGATCGGAAGAGCGT
>JAODNF010000247.1 GCA_025464915.1 Frankiales bacterium
GGTCGCGTTGAGCTTCATGGTGCAGGAGCCCAGCGGGATCATCGTCCGGTCGAGGGCGAGGTCCTTGTCCGACAGCGAGCGCAGGTAGCGCAGCATCGCCGTCTCGCTGTGGTGGCTCGAGAAGACCTCGTGGGTCAGGAACGGGGAGGTACGGCGCAGGTCGGCCGGGAGGGTGTCCTCGGCGTCGGCGTCGAGCGCGTCCCAGTCCTGTCGCTGGACACCGAACGCGTCCGTGACCAGGTCGAGGTGGGCGCGGGTCGTGGTCTCGTCGGTGCTGATGCTGATCGACGTGCCGTCCAGGAACAGGTCCACGCCGGCCAGCCGGGCCCGCTCCACGACCTCCGCTGCGTCCGCGCGCTCGACGGTGACCGTGTCGAAGAAGCTCCCCGACGCGCCCAGGGCGGTGCCGAGCAGGGTCGCGAAGCGGTGCGTGCGCCGTGCGATGGTGGTGAGCCCCTCGGGACCGTGCCAGACGGCGTACATGCCGGCGATGACGGCGAGCAGCACCTGGGCGGTGCAGATGTTCGACGTCGCCTTCTCCCGCCGGATGTGCTGCTCGCGGGTCTGCAGGGCGAGCCGGTAGGCCTTGCTGCCGTCGACGTCGACGCTCACGCCCACGAGGCGCCCGGGGATCGCTCGCTCGAGGCCGGCGCGGACCGCCAGGTAGCCCGCGTGCGGGCCGCCGTAGCCGAGCGGCACGCCGAAGCGCTGGGAGCTGCCCACGGCCACGTCGGCCCCGGCGTCCCCGGGGCTCTCGAGCAGCGTCAGGGCGAGCAGGTCCGCGGCCACGACGAGCAGGGCGGCGTTGTCGTGCGCGTGCGCCGCGAGCGGCTTCAGGTCCCTGACCTGGCCCTTTGCGCCCGGGTACTGCACGAGCAGGCCAAAGATGTCGCTAGGCAGACTTGCCGAGGTGTCGACTTCCACGACCTTGATCCCGAGCGGGAGCGCCCGGGTCCGGACCACGGCCTTGGTCTGCGGGAACAGGTCGGCGTCGACGGCGAACACCGCGTCGGCGGGGGCCTTGGACTGCCGGCGGGCCAGGGTCATCGCCTCGGCGGCCGCGGTGCCCTCGTCCAGCAGACTGGCGTTGGACGTCGGCAGGCCGGTGAGGTCGCCGATCATCGTCTGGAAGTTGAGCAGCGCCTCGAGCCGGCCCTGGCTGATCTCCGGCTGGTACGGCGTGTAGGCGGTGTACCAGGCGGGGTTCTCGAGCACGTTGCGCAGCACCACCGGCGGGGTGAAGGCGTTGTAGTAGCCCAGCCCGATCATCGGGACCTGAACGGTGTTCTGCGCGGCGAGCGCCCGCAGCTCGGCGATCGCCTCCTGCTCGGTCGCCGCGGGCGGCAGGTCGAGCCGCTCGGTCGCGCGGATGGCCTCCGGGACAGCCGTGCGGGCCAGGTCCTCCAGGCTGCCGTGACCGACGACCGCCAGCATCTTGGCCACCTCGTCCGCGGACGGGCCGATGTGACGGGTGGCGAACGGGGCAGCGGACTCGAGGTCGCGCAGGCTCATGGGGTGCCTCTCGGAGGGCATGCTGACGCAGGCGTCGGCTGACGCACTGCTTGCCCTCCCCCTCTGTCACGGAGCCTGAGAGCTTCACCTGTCGGCGCGGCGCTGCCACGTCGCTCCCACAGGCTTTCACCGTCGGCGCCGCCGTCCGCTGCCACGGACGTCGGGCTTTCCAGAGGTGCCTACCCCCTGCGGTCCGTGGGCCTGAGAGGTTGTCGGGGAGGAGATGCTCCTTCGGCGCCCGGTGCTGGCTGCACAGGGACTCTCCCGCGTGGGGTGATCGGCACTGCCGAACCTACCAACGCCAGGTCGCTGCGTGAACCCCCGACACCCGTGACCCGTGCAGCATTTTCTGGCGAGGCGGCGGGTGCGACCGCCGCAGGGACGTGGCGACGGTCAGGCGCTGGTGCGGCGCTTGCGACGGTGGGCGAGCTCGTCGTCCGGGTGCTCCTCGAGCGCGGCCACGACGGCGTCGCGGTGCGCCCGCTCCCCCGGCAAGGACGCGAGCGTGCCCTCGACATCGCGGACCTGGCGGCCTACCGCGATCGCGAAGACCGCCTGGCCGCCCTGGAGCAGGTCGACCATCTCGTCGGTGCTGGTGCACTCGTAGACGGTGGTCCCGTCGCTGATCAGGGTGAGCTGCGCGAGGTCGTCCACGCCCCGGTGCCGCAGGGTCGCGATGGCCGTGCGGATGTTCGGTAGCGAGACGCCGGCGTCGAGGAGCTTCTTGACGACCTTCAGCACGAGGATGTCGCGGAAGGCGTAGAGCCGCTGCGTACCGGAGCCGCTCGCCTCGCGCACGCTCGGCTCGACGAGACCGGTGCGCGCCCAGTAGTCGAGCTGGCGGTAGGTGATCCCGGCGGCCTTCAGCGCCACCGGACCGCGGTAGCCGGTGTCCTCGATGACCATGCCGTCGGGCAGGTCCTCGCTCGGCAGGTCGTCGAACAGCGTCCCCTGCAGCGTGACGGAGCACGCCGTTGGCGCGGTGGATGACTCAGTGGCGTCAGGCTCGTGCGGGTCCACCGGGTGCTCCGCTCTCGTCGTACCGACAGGTGACTGCTGCTTGCTGGAGGGACGTTAGGAACCCTCGACCGGAGAATCAATGACCCTCGCGGCGAGTCTCAACCCTCTACCTCATGTCGAGGGTGAGGCTCAGCCGTCCTTCTCGAAGTCCTCTGGGGTGATCGTGTCGAGGAACTCGCGGAACTTCTCCACCTCGTCCTCCTGCTCGTCGGGGATGGCGATGCCGGCTTCCGCCAGCACGGCCTCCTCACCGCGGATCACCGTGCCGGTGCGCATCGCGAGCGCGATGGCGTCGCTCGGACGGGCGCTCACGGTCACGCCGCCGTCGAACGTCAGCTCGGCGTAGAAGACGCCGTCGCGCAGGTCGCTGATGGTGACGGACTGCAGCGGCCGGTCGAGAGCGTCCAGCAGGTCCTTGAGCAGGTCGTGCGTCATCGGTCGCTGGGTGACCACGCCCTGCTGGGCGAACGCGATCGCGGTCGCCTCGACGGCGCCGATCCAGATCGGCAGGTAGCGGTCGCCGCCGGACTCCTTCAGGAGCACGATCGGTTGCTGGCTCGGGAGCTCGACGCGGACGCCCACCACAGTCAGCTCTGTCGTGGCCGTGCCCTCAGGGTCGGTCATGCTCTGAGGCTACTCCGGCCCCAGCAGAACGCCAGCGGTGTGGTTCCGCCCTGCCGGCAGCGAGGACGGCCCAGCCACGACGGCTCAGCGACGAAGGCCCGGTGCGAGCCCGGCCTTGACGAGCGTGGCGTGCAGCTTCACCGAGAGCGAGGCGAGCTCGCGCGCGACCTCGTCGGCGCGGGCCCGGGCCTCCGGGTTGCGTTGGCGAACGAGCGGCGTGACCACCTGCTCGACGAGCCCGATCTCGCGCTCGGCGGCGGACTTGAACGGCCTCAGGTGCCGAGCCTCGATGCCGAACCGGGCCATCTCGGCCACGGTCTTCGCGACGACGAGGGCGTCCCCGTCGTAGTGGCTGCTCCCGGACCGGGGGCTCACCAGCCCGAACTGCTCGAGCTGCTCGAGCTGCTCCGGCTCCAGGCCGGCGGCGTCGAGGAGCTCGCGACGGGAGAGCCGGACCTCGCTGGCATCCGGGCGGAAGGAGTCCGGCCCCGGCATGCCCTCGGCCGCGACCAGAGCGCGCGGGACCTTCGGACCCGTCCCCCCGGTCGAGGGCGGCTCGAGACCGCGGTCGATCGCGTCGAGGTGCTCCTTGATGACGCGCAGCGGCAGGTAGTGGTCGCGCTGGGCCGACAGGACGTAGCGCAGCCGGCTCAGGTCCTCGCGCGAGAACTTCCGGTACCCGGACGAGGTGCGCTCGGGCTTGATGAGCCCCTCGTCCTCGAGGAAGCGGATCTTGGAGATCGTGACGTCCGGGTACTCGGGACGCAGCTGCGAGAGCACCTCGCCGATGCTCATGAACGCGCGCGAGGGGACGCTCGCGTTGGAGGACACGGTCATCCTCAGCTCTCCTCGTCGCTGGGCCGTGCCCCGGTGAGGAACACCAGGCGGTACTTCCCGATCTGGACCTCGTCGCCGCCCGCCAGTCCGGCCGTCTCGATCCGCTCACGGTTCAGGTAGGTGCCGTTGAGGCTGCCGACGTCACGCACGACGAAACCGCCGTCCTGTCGCAGGAACTCCGCGTGCCGCCGCGAGACGGTCACGTCATCGAGGAAGATGTCGCTGTCGGGGTGCCGGCCCGCGGTGGTCACGTCCGCGTCCAGCAGGAAGCGGGACCCCGCGTTCGGCCCGCGCTTGACCACCAGGAGCGCCGACCCCGGGGGCAGCGCATCCGCCACGCCGGACGACTGCTCCTCACTCGTCTCGACCTCGTGCTCCGCGCCGCCGGCCTGACCGCTCTCCAGGGCGCCCTCGAGGGCAGCCAGCGAGATGGTCGACGTCGTCTCGACGCCGCCCTCCCCGGCCGATCGTCCGGTGGCTGCCCCGCAACGCGCGCAGAAGCGGCTGTCGTCGGGGTTCTGCTGGCCGCACTGGGTGCAGAACACGCTGTCGCCGCCTCCTTCGGGTGCAGGAGCAGGTCTCGCACCGCGCGGGGATGCCGCGCGCGTCGTCTCCTGCAGGATGCGCTCACGTGGGGAAGCCTGGTCTGCACCAGGTCAGACGGGAGCTCCTGCGAACCTAGCCGCGACAGCCCCGTAGGGTCAACCCGTGGTCGACCCCGCCAGCCGGGTAAAGTCTTGACCCGAGGTCGAGACCCCAATCACGTCTTCGTCAGGGCTTCGTACGCCGTGGGCTCCAGCAGGTCGGGTGCCGTCAGAGCGGCGTCCACCCCGGCCGCCGGCGCGATCTCCACCATCCAGCCCTCCCCGTACGGGTCGCTGTTGACGAGCTCCGGGTTCGCGTCCAGCGCCTCGTTGCGTGCCGTCACCGTCCCCGCGAGCGGTGCGTAGACGTCCGACACGCTCTTGGTGGACTCCACCTCGCCCATGCTCTGCCCCGCGCTGACCTCGGTCCCGACGGCCGGCAGCGTCACGAAGACGATGTCGCCGAGCGCCTCCTGGGCGTAGTCGGTGATGCCGATCCGGAGGTTGTCGCCGACGGGCTTCACCCACTCGTGCTCGGCGGTGTACTTGAGGTCGGCGGGGTTCAACGGTGCCTCGGCTTCCGGTCGTGGGGCGCGGTTCAGTCGGGGCGAGCGTAACGAGGCGCCGAGAGGGCGTGCAAGGCGCCCACCCGCAGCCGGTTCGAGCGCGTCACCACCGTCGTACCTCCCTGTTGCCGCACCGCGTCCTCGACGCCGCCCGGGATCGCCATGGCGCCGGCCAGGGTGCTCGGGTCCCCGATCGCGGTGAAGCGGAACGGCGCCACCAGGTGGGTGCCGTCGGCGGCGATGCCGGTGTCCCGGTCCTCCAGCGCGGTCTGCGCGACGACCCGCACGGCGGTGATCTGCCCGGAGTCGGCCGTCCCCTCGAGCATCACGGCCTCGGCGCCGGCGTTGCGCAGCTCCTCCAGGACGTCCAGCAGGACCGAGGCACTGACCTGGTTCTTCGGGTCCGTGATGCGGACCTGCACGCCGGTCCCGGTCGCGGCGACCGTTCCGGCGAGGATGCCGAGCTGCTGGGTGCGCTTGCGCGCCTCTGCGAGCGCCGCCTGGCTGGCGCCGGTTCCCGTGGAGAGCCGCTGCTGGGTGGCGGTGAGGCTCTCGGACTCCTGGCGCAGCCGGTCACTGCGGTTGGAGAGCTCGTCGAGGATCTGGACCAGGTCGCCCTGCCGTGCGTTCGCGAGGACACCCGTCGACTGCGTGGAGCGCACCTGCACGACCACGGCGAAGCCCAGCACCGCGAGCAGCAGCGCGACCAGGACGTCGACACGGCGGGCCCGGGGCCGAAGCAGGGTGCGCCAGGAGGCCATCGGTCAGGCCCGGAACACGTGTCGGCGGATGGCGGCCGCGTTGGTGAAGATCCGGATGCCGAGCACGACCACCACGCCGGTCGACAGCTGGCCCCCGACCCCGAGCTGGTCACCGAGGAACACGACCAGGCCCGCGACGAGCACGTTGCTCACGAAGGACACCACGAACACCCGGTCGTCGAAGATCCCGTCGAGCTGCGCCCGGACGGCGCCGAAGACCGCGTCCAGGGCGGCGACCACGGCGATCGGGAGGTACGGCTGCAGCGCGTCCGGCACGGTGGGGTGCAGGACCAGGCCGAGCGCGACCCCGAGCGCGAGGGCCAGGGCGGGGATCATGGGGAACCTCCAGCGGTGCGCGCGGCGCGCAGCTCGGGTTGAGCGGCGGCGGGCAGGGCGAGCGAGCCGTCACGGCGGACCGCGAAGCCCAAGCCGTACAGGGTCGTGTAGGTCGTGAACCGGCGGGCCGTCGCGCTGTCCGCGAACTGCGGCTCCATCGCCTCGACGTCGCCCACGGCGGACAACCGGTACGGCGGCGACAGCGGCCGGAAGTCGACCAGGACCGACTCCCCCGCGGACCGGATGGCCGTGAGCGCGGTGAGCCGCTGCCCGTTGATGCTGATGGCCTCGGCACCCGCGGCCCAGAGGGCGTTCACGACGTCCTGGAGGTCACGGTCGTAGATGCGGCCGTCGCCGAGCTGGCCGCCGCGGCCTGTCCCCGTGCCGGAGCCCGCGTCCGGGGCGTCGTCGAGGGTCACGACCAGGCCGGGCCCGGACACGGGGGTCTGGCCCGTCGCCAGCTCCAGCGCGCCGAGCCGGCTCGCCAGCGCGCGCCCGGTGGCGTCGCTGCCCAGGGTCTGGTCACGCGCCTTCGTGACGTCGGCGCGCAGCGCGTTCACCTGAACCGCCAGCCGGTCGGTGTCCCGCGTCTGGCGCTGCACCTCCGTGACCAGCCGGTCCCGGACCGAGCTCGCTGCGTGGGCCTGCTGGCGCACCTGGGCCGCGGCGACGCCGGTCGCCGCGCCG
>JAODNF010000334.1 GCA_025464915.1 Frankiales bacterium
GCTCGTAACCTGCGCTCATGCAGGTGCTGCGGGCGCGCGCGTTCGACCTCGGCGAGGGCACGCAGGTCCGCAGGCTGATCCCGCAGCGCGCGCTGCGCACGGTGGGAGCCTGGTGCTTCGCCGACCACTACGGGCCGGACGACGTCGCGCTGGCCGCGGGCATGCAGGTCCCACCCCACCCGCACACCGGACTGCAGACGGTGAGCTGGCTGCTCGAGGGCGAGATCCTGCACCGCGACAGCCTCGGCTCGTTGCAACGCGTCGGCCCGCGGGAGCTTTCGCTGATGACGAGCGGCGACGGCATCTCGCACTCCGAGGAGTCGCCCGCAGGTCACCCGCCGGTCCTGCACGGCGTGCAGCTCTGGGTGGCGCTGCCCGAGGGCCGCAGGGGTGGTCCCGCGGCGTACGAGCACCACAGCAGCCTGCCGGAGGTCAGCCACGGGGACCTGACGGCGACCGTGGTCCTCGGCACGCACGCCGGCGTCAGCAGTCCCGGCTCGACGCACTCCCCGCTCGTCGGTCTCGAGGTGGCAGGCGAAGGGGTGCTGCCGCTCGAGCCGAGCTGGGAGCACGTCGCGTTCGCCCTGTCCGGGACCGCGAGCGTCGACGGTTCCTCCTCGGAGGTCGGCGAGCTCGTGCAGCTCGGCGTCGGGCGCACCGAGCTCGACGTCGCCGGTCACGTCATGGTGCTCGGCGGCGAGCCCCTGACCGAGCAGCTCGTGCTGTGGTGGAACTTCGTGTGCCGCAGCAACGAGGAGGTCGTGCAGGCCCGGGCCGACTGGGAGGGCTCGACCGGCCGTTTCGGGACGGTCGAGGGCTACCCGGGACCGGCGTTGGCGGCGCCACCGCTGGGGCCGGTGCGGCTGATGCCGAGGAGCTGACGCAGGTCCTCGACCAGCGGGGCGTCAGCCGGGATCCACGACACGTCGTCGAGCTCGCCGACCGAGAGCCAGCGGTGGGCGTCGTGGTCGACGAGCTGCGGCTCCCCCTCGACGTCCGTGCACACGTACACCCGCAGCACGGCGGTCTCACCGATCTGCAGGTCGCCGCCGAGCCGGTCACCCACCACTGCGGTGACCCCGAGCTCCTCGGCGAGCTCCCGCTGCAGCGCCTGGACGTCGGTCTCCCCAGCCTCGACCTTCCCGCCGGGGAACTCCCAGAAGCCGGCCAGGTGCGGCGGGCCGGTGCGCCGGCTGACCAGGACGCGGCCGTCCCTCAGCAGCGCCGCTCCCACCACCGACACCATCCCGGAGACTCCCCCACCCGCCGTCCCGGACGCCACGAGGAGTCATCCTGCCGCGTCCTGGGTAGGGCCGCAGCATGGCCACGCTTCTGGACGAGACGCTCATCGCCGACAGCCTGAACTCGCTCCCCGGCTGGGAGGGCGACAGCTCCCGGCTGTGGCGGGACGTGCACCTCGACGAGCCCGCGACCGCGGAGCTCCGTCGCCAGCTGGCTGTGGACGCCGAGGCGATGGGACACGCGCCGTCCTTCGAGGGCGACCGGATCGTGCTGACGACCACTGAGGCTGGCGGCGTCACCGAGCTGGACATCATGATGGCGAGCCACATCAGTGACCTGCTGCACCGGCTGTCACACACGGAGCCCGGCATCGAGGCCGTCAACGACGACGAGGCCGTCGCGTCCTTCCGGCCTGCGACGCTGACCGGCGAGCCCGAGCTGCCGCGCACCAACACGGCGATGCTGGAGTCGTGACCTCGGCACGTGGGTGCCCAAGCCGCAGCGCTGCTCGCCGGTGGCGGCCCGTTGGGAACCCCCGTGGCCTTCGAGCCGGCCGCCCGCACTGCTGCTCGACGCTGGCTGGCCGCGCAGGTGGACGACGCGCGCCGCCACGGGCGGCGGTGGGCGGGAACCGTGCTGTGGCTGGACGTCAGCCGGTCCTGGCGGCGAGCTCCTCGAAGGCTCTGATGACGTCGCGCGGCACCCGCACCTGCGGCACCGGTCCGTGCAGCCAAACGACCTCCTCCGGCCGGGCAGGGACCAGCAGCGCGCCCTGGTGACCGCCGGCTCCGACCACCAGCACCACGTCCGGGGAGTCGACGACTCCTCGTGGCTCAGGTGCCCTGGGAGACAGCGACGGCGTGCGCAGGACGAGCTCCCGACCGTCGGGGAGGAACGCCTGCAGCCAGGCCATCGTCCCGAGGTCGACGCGGCTCGGCACGCGGACCGCAAGGACCTGGCCCCGGTCGATGCCGGTCTGGACGCCGGTCAGGACCCGCGTCGGGAGCGTCAGCGTCGCGACCAGACCGGCGAGCGGCACGAGGCAGAAGGCGAGGGCGACCGTCCCGCTCGCGTCCTCGTCGAGGTACATCGACGAGCCGAGACCGAGGATCAGCAGCGTCAGCAGCGGGGTGATCGACAGCACGAAGGCCGTCGAGCGAAGCCGCTGGAAGGCGACCTCAGGATGAGCCCACGCAGCGACGGGCGGGACCTGGGGCTGGGCGAGGTCGGTCGCCAGCACACCGTCGAGCAGGCGTGCGACCTGCCGGCGGTGCGGCAGCCACAGGGCCAGCACCGGCAGCACCGCGACGAGCAGCCCGCCGAGCAGGAAGGTCACGCGGATGCCGAGCTCGGTCTCATCGCCGGCGAGCTGCGGCACGAACCCGGCGGACAGCAGGAGCACGGCCGCGCCCCAGACTGTCGCGCAGCCGGCGAGCACGACGATGCGCCGCAGCCCGCCGCCGTGCTTCAGGGCGGGCAGCTTCGTGGGAGCCGCAGTCCCGGTCACGCCCTGCAGTGTGCCCGACGCACCCTGAGAGCGGGCGCATGGATCAGCGGGCGGCGAGCTCGCGGTAGTCGCGGGCGCGCTCACCGACATAGATCTGCCGCGGACGGCCGATCTTCGTCGCCGGGTCCTCGATCATCTCGCGCCACTGCGCGATCCAGCCGGGGAGCCGCCCGAGAGCGAACAGCACGGTGAACATCTCCGTCGGGAAGCCCAGCGCCTTGTAGATGACGCCGGTGTAGAAGTCGACGTTCGGGTAGAGCTTGCGGGACACGAAGTAGTCGTCGTTGAGCGCGACCTCCTCGAGCTGCTTCGCGAGGTCCAGCAGCGGGTCGTTCACCTCGAGCGAGTCGAGGACGTCCTGCGCGACCTTCTTCACGATGGCCGCACGCGGGTCCCAGTTCTTGTAGACGCGGTGCCCGAAGCCCATGAGCTTGACGCCAGGCTCCTTGTCCTTGACGCGCTGGACGAAGGCAGCGATGTCGCCGCCGTCGGCGTGGATCTGCTCGAGCATCTCGAGGACGGACTGGTTCGCGCCGCCGTGCAGCGGCCCGAACAGCGCGGAGACCCCGGCACTGATGGACACGAAGAGGTTGGCGTTGGAGGAGCCGACCATGCGCACGGTCGACGTGGAGCAGTTCTGCTCGTGGTCGGCGTGCAGCAGGAACAGC
>JAODNF010000339.1 GCA_025464915.1 Frankiales bacterium
GGCGCGCCAGCAAGGTGATGTAGCGAGGCTGTCCATCAGTTCCGGCGGTGACAGGCGGCTGCCGGCTGCTCCTCATCGTTTCGTCGACGAGCAGGACGGCGAAGAAGCGTCGCTACTCGCAGTCTCGATGGACCTCGAGCTCGGCGCACATGAGACGAGGACGGCTACTCTCCCCAGCAGACCTTTTGGCCCGAGCGCTGTCCGGATACGCCTGTCACGCAAGGGATCTAGGAGCGCAGACGCGATAGTCCCTTCCTGTCCCACCTGCGGTCTAGCGTCGCCGCATGACCTCCGACGAGATCACCCGCGAGGACCGACTCGTCTTGTTCGCCTGGAAGGGCTACGAGGACGCCACATCGACACACGTTCAAACCTTCATTCGAGACTTCACATTCGAAGAACACGAGACCTTGTCCGCTTCCATGGCTCGCATCACACGCTATGGAGAACGCCATCCCTATTGGCAACTCGTCGAGTGAACGCAGTCAACGCAGTCCCTGATGGTCGCCGCAAGCCCGCGCCGTACAAGAACAGGTGAAGCGAGCCCGCGATCTTGGAGCCGCCCTTGCCACGGTTCTCGACCTTAAGGACGAGGCGCACTACGGAACCACGCTACTCGGAGCGGTGCAGGTTCGGGGCGTGATCAGAGGTGCAGAGCGCCTAGTCACGGCTGCCGCCGAGGTCGTTGCTTGAGTACCCAGGGCGCCGTACTTCTCCTGTTGGAGCGCTGTGCGGGACTGATCACAACAGTCCCTTGCTGTATCTGAGCGTGAGTGGGGCGGGTGGGGCTCGAACCCACGACCGAGGGATTATGAGTCCCCTGCTCTGACCGACTGAGCTACCGCCCCGCGGTGCATCTTTGCAGGTGGAGGTGGTGAATCCACGCACTCATCACTCGTCCGCCGGCAGGGCGGCTGAGCGCGGGTGATCCCCATGAGGCGGCCGGATGCGGGAGTGACGTATGCAGCCGCGGGCCCGGAGCCGACGGTCACAGCCGAGTGAGTTGCCTTCCCAGTCCCACGACGCCCGCGACAAGGACGAGCGGCAAGAGGAAGACGGCCGGGTAGTCGTAGATGCGCTGCTGCGAATCAGCCGACGGCGTGATCGGTGCTCCCGCGCCCCCCAGGGGAACGACTGCCGGGCTGCCCTGGGAAGGGAGAGCTGGTGCCTGGACAGCGACCTGAGGCGGGGTGAGTCCCAGCGACGGAGGCACTGGCGGTGACCCCGGGTTGAGGCTCGTGGACGCGGGCAGCGCGCCCGTTGTCTGGGGCTCGCCCGGCGACGGCTGGGGGCCTGACGAGCCGCTGGCCGACGGGCTGGCGGGCTGCGGGGCGGATCGGTACGTCAGCGTGAGGCTCGGGGGTGCGACTGGGGGCGACGGCCGCCTGTTGGAGGAGAAGACCACGTGGTAGTTCGCGTTGGTCTTGCTGATGTCGCCGGCCATGAGCACCAAGTTGGTGTGTGGCTGGTTCAGCGCCGTCGCCAGCGGCGCCAGATTGACGTCCAGGGCGGTGGCAGGCGTTCCGACGATCTTCGCGATCGCCTTGGCGAGGCAGTTCACAGCCGGAGGGGTGGCGGTCGAGGCCGACGTGGGCGTGATGCTGCTCGAGGTCGTGCACACCACGAGGTCGGACAGCTCCGGGTTCAGAGAGCCGTTGTTGGCGGTGGTCGTGTCGAGGGGCAGCAGTAGGTCGCCGCCGGTGATCGTCGAGCCGGACGGGAGCGGGGCCGCCGCCAGGGCGAGGTAGGTCCGCGCTGTCTCCCTGCCACCGGAAACAGCGACGTGAAGGGTGTCGGCTGGGTAGCTGCTTGCCATGGACGGCAGGCATACCCCGGCGACCGGGCAGTCCGGGAAGGTGTACCAGGCCTCGTTGCCGAGGGTGACGTTCGCTGTGTCCGTCCCGCTCTCGGCGTGCGCAAGGGCCGCCGGCCAGAGCGCAGCCGTGAGCGCGAGCGCGACAAGGACGTACTGGCCAGGCCGCGTCACAGTGCGCTCCTTCGCGACCGGGGAGCGGACTTGCTCGGTGTCGGTCTGGCGGCTAGCTGGCGGCGCACCTCGGTGAGCGCCACGACCTCAGCGACGACGTCGGCCTGCAACTCGCCTTCCTGCACCGAGCAGCGCCGACTGACCTGCACGAAGGCCACGACACAACCCAGGATCACCAGAGCGATGCCGCCGAAGCCCCCGCTGACGACAGCCGGGATCTGCGCGTAGACGTCCTCAGTCCGAGCGACGACGCGCTTGCCCAGCGCGATAGCGAGCAGGCCGGAACCGACGAGGAGCGCACTGGTCATCAGTGCCTGCTGGTGCGGATTGAGCCGCTTCACAGCGCGGCCTCGTCGACAGCCCGGAGGGCAGCGAGGGCGTCTCTCAGCTCGAGTGCCTGAGCCCGGCGGGCGGCCGAGTCGGAGAGCTTCGCGTCGATCGCGACGGCGGTCGCGCCCACGCAGACGAGTGCGAGGCCGACCAGTCCCGCGCTCATGACGTACGGGAGCTGGTCACCGACGATCTCGGTCCCTGCGGTGTCTCCCCACGCGATGGTGATCAGGACGAACCCGGCGGCCACGACGACCAGGCCGGCCCACGTACCGATGCGCGGCAGGCGCAGCACCACCGACAGCGCGCGTGGCATCCGTCGGGTACGTGGCGCAGGACTCGTCAGTGAGCCGCTGGTGTCCATGAGCTGGCCTCCGTCGGAGAGTGAGGGCGAACTGGCGGTCATGAGGAGGAGCTGGCGAGGGCCGGCTTGCGCGACGCCGTGGTGGCCTCGGGGCCGGGCTTCCCGGGGCGAGAGTCGGACCGCTCGATCGCCGTGAGACTGCCGCCGAGATAGGACTCGACGACCTTCGGGTCGTTACGCACCACGTCGGGACTTCCCTGGGCGATGATCTCGCCGTCCGCCATGCAGATGATCCGGTCGGACATGCTCATGATCATCGGGATGTCGTGCTCGATGATCATCAGGGTCAGGTCCAGATCGACCTTCAGCTGCTGCAGGAGCTGCGACAGCGCCTCCGTCTCGCGCTGAGCGACACCCGAGCAGGGCTCGTCGAGCAGCAGGATCTTCGGCGTCATGGCGACGAGGCAGGCGATCTCGGTGATGCGCCGGGTGCCGGTGGACAGTGACTGGACCTGAGCCGAGCGATACCGGTCCAGTCCCATCCAGCTGACCAGCTCACGCGCCAGCGCCTCCTTGCGCTTCTCCTGACCGGTGAAGCCGAGCAGCTGGGGCATGAACCTGGTGGCGTCGTTGCGCTCGAGCGACAGCTGCACGCACTCCAGGACCGAGAGGGTCGGGAACAGCGCCGCGTCCTGAAAGCTGCGGATGAGGCCGCGCTGGCCACGGGCTTCCGGACTGAGGTCGGTGACGTCTTCGCCGTTCAGCAGCACCGAGCCCTGGTCGGGCTTGGTGAAGCCTGCGAGCAGCTCGAACGTCGTGGTCTTTCCGGCGCCGTTCGGCCCGATGAGGCCGAGGATCTCGCCACGCTGAACGGCCAGGGAGACGTCGCGGACGGCCCGCACGCCACCGAAGGACCTGACCAGGCCGGTCGCCTCGAGGATGGGCCCCTGCCGCTGGCTCGCCACACCGACTGGGCGAGCACTGCTCGGCATCTCCCGACTGGTCCCGGCGTCGCGCACCGCGGCGCCGCTGCTCGACTCGGCCAGGTAGGCAGCCGCCACGTCCACCTTGAACCGGACGCCCACGAAGCGCACCAGCCGGTCCCGCACCGGGATGATCAGCTGACCAAGGCCACCTGGCAGGTAGAGGATGATGAAGAGCTGTCCGAGCGACGTGCCGGCCAGACCGAGCGCGCCGAGGTTGACGAACTCCGGGAGCGCGAACACCAGCAACGCGCCGAGGATCGGGCCGTACAAGGTGCCGAGCCCGCCGATGACGGCCATCACGAGTACCGCGATGCTGATGTCGCTGCTGAACGAATCGTTGTTGACGGTGGACAGCGAGTGCGCGTAGAGCGCGCCGCCGATGCCGGCGAGGAAACCACCCACGGCGAAGCCCTGGATCTTCACGATCGCGGCCGGGATGGTGAACGCCCGTGCGTTGTCCTCGTTGTCGCGCACCGCCAGGAACAGCCGGCCGATCCCGCTCCGGCGGACGTTGCCGGCGATCAGCAGGCTGAGCAGGGCCATCGTCAGGGCGAAGTAGTAGTAGTGCTTGCTGGTGGTCAGGTGCTGGCCGAGGATCGTTGGTGAGCCTGGCGTCACCTGGGAGCCGAACGTCCAGGGCTGACGGAGCAGCCAGTTGGGAACCACGAGCGCGAACGACAGTGTCGTGACGGTGAGCAGCAGGCCCTTGACCCGTAGCGACGGAAGCCCGATCAGTACCGAGACGACCGCCGCAGCCAACCCTGCGTAGAGGAAGGACAGGTAGTAGTCGCCCGTCCGGGAGGCGATCTCGTAGCTCGCGAGGGCACCGACGCCTCCGATGGCGAACTGGCCGAGGCTGAGCTGGCCGGCGAGCCCGGTCACGATGCCCGCCGAGAGCCCCACGATGACGAGGGCGAAGATCGTGGTGATCTTCACCGCGCTCGCGGCTGTGATGTGCCCCGGGAGTAGCAGCAGCAGCGCCAGCGCGAGCAGGCCGAAGCCGCGTCCGAGGTTACGGATGGCCCAGACCTCCCGCAGGGCTGGTGGGATCGGCGGGATGGCCTGCACAGCGGCCCAGGAGCCCTTCGCCTCTGCGCGCCCTGTGCGCTGACGCTGCAGGAGCAGTGCGCCCACGATCAGGACGAACAGGATCGCGCTGTACGCGCCGGCCTTCGTGTAGTTCCAGATCAGCAGGGACTGGATGACGCCGATGGCGCCGCCGGCCGCCAGGGTGATCGGAAGGCTCTCCATCCGTCCGATGACCGCGGCGGCGAGAGCGACCTCGAGCAGCGAGGGCCCGAACGCGTTCAGCGACTGCAAGGTCACCGTGGGCGCCGTGAAGATTGCCGTCAGCGCCGCGACCGCGCCGCCGAGCGCCCAGGCCAGCGTCGACATCCGGCCGGCGAAGATGCCGGCCATCCGGGAAGCGTCCGGGTTGTCCGCGGCGCAGCGGAGCGCGATGCCGTACCGGGAGTAGCGCAGGAACAGCGCGATCGCAGCCACGACGAGCGGGCTGAAGATCAGCAGGGCCGAGAACGCCGGGGTGACGAAGAACTGCCCCACCTTGAAGCTCGGCAGTCCCGCTGGTTGCGGGTAGTTGTTCCCGTGACCGGCTTGGGAGTCGATGACAGCAGCCAGCAGCACCAGGAACTGGCCGACGCCGAGCGTCGCCACGACGCTCATCACCAGGGGGGCCTTGCGCAGCCGCCGGATGACGGCCGTCTCGGCGAGTGCGCCGATCAGGCCGGCGATGAGCAGCGCCGGGATCATGGCGATCCAGTAGGGGATGTGCGCGTCTCGCTGCAGGAGCAGGAAGATCACCGCACCGAACGCGCCGATGTCACCGTGGGCGAAGTTGATGATGCGGTTGCTGCGGTAGATCAGCACGAGGCCAACCCCGAGCAGGCCGTAGCTCGAGCCGACGATGAGGCCCTTGAAGACGATCGCCGGTGGCGTCTGCCACATCCCGGTCTCGGTGCCGCTGACGTGGAGGTTGGCGGGCAGGACGTACTTCAGGGCGACGTAGGCGACGGCGAGCGCGACGAGGCTGATTCCGCCCCTTCGCAGGACGTTCTGGCGGGTCATCGAGCTGCCGCCTTCCGCTTGGCCGGCTTGGCGCCACCGGCTGCCTGCTGCCCCTTGCTCGCGCCCTCGAGGAAGACCGCGCGCAGCAGGTCGTCGCGACCGAGCAGGTCGGCCGCCGGACCGTAGAATCGCATCTCGCCCATATCCATGTAGTAGGCGTGGTCGAAGAGCTACAGCGCCATGTTGACCGAACAACGGA
>JAODNF010000352.1 GCA_025464915.1 Frankiales bacterium
GGGTCTCAAGGCCAGCCCGGTCAAGGAGGTGCACGTCTTCGCCCGCCGCGGACCGGCGCAGGCGAAGTTCACCCCGCTCGAGCTGCGCGAGCTCGACCACTCGCCGAACGTCGAGGTCATCGTCAACCCCGAGGACATCGAGTACGACGACGGCTCGGTCGAGGCGATCAACAGCGACAACCAGACCAAGCTGGTCGTCCGTGAGCTGGAGCGCTACGCGATGCGCACCGCCGAGAACGGCCTGGGCGAGCGGCCTCGCAAGCTGTTCCTGCACTTCTTCGAGTCCCCCGTCGAGGTCTACGGCGACGGTCGCGTGGAGGGCTTCCGCACCGAGCGCACCGAGCAGACCGGTGACGGCAACGTCCGCGGCACCGGCGTCATCAACGACTGGCCGGTGCAGGCCGTCTACCGCTGCGTCGGCTACCGCTCGACCGAGCTGCCCGGCCTGCCGTGGGACAACCGCAACCACGTGGTGCCGCACGCCCTCGGCCGCGTGCTCGACATCGACGGCAACCACCTGCCCGGCATCTACGTGAACGGCTGGGTGAAGCGCGGTCCCGTCGGCCTGATCGGCCACACCAAGGGCGACGCCATCGAGACCGTGAAGTCGCTCCTCGAGGACCTGCCCACCGGCCCCGTCGCGTCCGAGCCGTCGCTCGAGGCCGTCGACGCGTTCCTCGACGAGCGCGGCATCCGCTACTCCACCTGGGACGGCTGGTACCGCCTCGACGAGCACGAGAAGTCGCTCGGCGCCGCCTGGTCGTCGGAGCACGGCGAGGTCGTCGGCAAGGACGGGACGCCCGCGCCGCGTCTCCGGGTCAAGGTCGTGGACAAGGAGTCCATGACGTCGATCTCCCGCGCCGAGTAACCAGGCCGTGAATGTCTACTGCATGAGCGACTCAGGCCTCACATCGCTCATGCCGTAGACATTCACGCGAGGGTCAGCCGAAGGCCTTGCGCTCCGCGGCTTCGACGCAGGTCTTGAACAGCATCGCGATGGTCGTGGGGCCAACGCCGCCGACCCGCGGGGTGATCGCGCCGGCCACCTCGTTGCAGGCCTCGTCGACGTCCGGCAGCAGCTTCTTGCCCTCGTAGCGGACGCCACCGCCGATGACGGTCGCGCCGGTCGTGATGTGCTCCGGCTTGAGGATGTAGGGGACGCCGACGGCGGCGATGACGATCGACGCGCGCCGCGTGTAGTCGGCCCAGTTCTTCACGCCGGTGTGGACCACCGTGACCGCAGCGTTGGCGGTGTCCCTCTTCTGCGACAGGAGCAGCGCGAGCGGCCGGCCCAGGGTCGTACCCCGCCCGAGGATGCAGACCTCCTGGCCCGCGACGGGGATCTCGTAGTGCGCGAGCAGCGCCTCGATGCCGGCCGGGGTGCAGGGCACCGGGCCGGGCATCGACAGCGCGAGGCGACCCATGTTGACCGGGTGCAGGCCGTCGACGTCCTTGTCGGGGTCCATCGCGAGCAGTGCGGCCTCGAAGTCGACCTGCGGCGGGGTCGGGTGCTGCACGAGCATCGCGTCGCAGGTGGGGTCGTCGTTGAGCCGCGTGATGGCCGCGATCACGTCGGCAGTCGTCGCGTCGTCGCCGAGCCGCTCGTGCGGGGAGTGGAAGCCGAGCTCCTCGGCCTTGCGCATCTTCATGCCGACGTAGCCCGCGGAGGCGTCGTCGTCACCGACCAGCACCGTGCCGAGACCGGGCCGGTGGCCGGCCTCGACCAGCTTCTCGATGCGGGGCGCGAGGTCGGCGAAGACGGCCTCCGCGACAGGGGCTCCGGGCAGCATCCGAGCGGTCATGTTCGCAACCCTAGTTGGGCCGCGAGCTCGCCTCGATGGGCCTCGATCAGGTCGCGGTCCAGCAGCTCTGCGGCCCGCAGGAGGAACGCATCGCCGCGCACCTCCTCGGCCGGCGTCGACAGCCGGAACGCCGTCAGCAGCACGGGATCCGACAGCTCCTGACGCGACGGGCGGTGGCCGAGCTGGACCGCGGTCTGCCACCGCAGCAGGAAGACGAGGGCACGACCGGCCTCGACCCGGTCGGCGCAGCGGAGCGGGTCGAGGAGGTCGTCGAGCGTCAGTGGAAGAAGTGCCGGGTGCCGGTGAGGTACATCGTCACGCCGGCCGCCGTGCACGCGGCGATGGTCTCCTCGTCGCGGACCGAGCCGCCCGGCTGGACGATGACCTTCACGCCGGCGTCGATGAGGACCTGCGGCCCGTCCGGGAACGGGAAGAAGGCGTCGGAGGCGGCGATCGACCCGGCGGCCCGGTCACCGGCGCGGGAGACCGCGAGCTTGCACGAGTCGACCCGGTTGACCTGGCCCATGCCGACGCCGACGGTCGCCCCGTCCTTGGCGAGCAGGATCGCGTTGGACTTCACGGCCCGCACGGCGCGCCAGGCGAAGGCGAGGTCGGTCAGGTCGGCTACCGGGTCGCCGCACGCGAGGGTCCAGGCGGAGGGGTCGTCGCCCTCGGCCTGCAGCCGGTCGCTCACCTGCATGAGGACGCCGCCGGAGATCGGCCGGAACTCCACCGGCTCCGTCACGCCGGGAGGCACGACGAGCAGGCGGATCGACGGCTTCCTCGACAGCAGCTCGACGGCACCGTCCTCGTACCCGGGCGCGAGCACGACCTCGGTGAAGATCTCGCTGACGGTCTCGGCCATCGCGAGGGAGACCGGCACGTTGGTCGCGATGACACCGCCGAAGGCGCTGACCGGGTCGCACTCGTGGGCACGCCGGTGCGCCGTCGCGACGTCCGGTCCGACGGCGATGCCACATGGGTTGGCGTGCTTGATGATCGCCACCGTCGGCTGGTCGCCGTGGTCGTGGGCCGCGCGCCAGGCCGCGTCGCCGTCGACGTAGTTGTTGTAGGACATCTCCTTGCCGTGCAGCTGCTCCGCCGTCGCGAGCCCGCCGCGCCAGTGGGTGAACAGGGCCGCCTTCTGGTGCGGGTTCTCGCCGTAGCGCAGCACCGCCGAGCGGTCCCAGGTCGCCCCGGTCCAGGACGGGAAGCCGTCGATGGCGTCGCTCCCGTCGTACGAGGAGGCGAACCAGCTCGCCACGGCCACGTCGTAGGAAGCGGTGTGCTGGAACGCCTTCGACGCGAGTGCCCGGCGCTGCTCGAAGGTGAAGCCGCCACCGGCGACGGCGTCGAGCACGGCGGCGTACGAGGACGGGTCGACGACCACCGCGACGCTCGGGTGGTTCTTGGCGGCCGCCCGCACCATCGTCGGGCCGCCGATGTCGATCTGCTCGACGCACTCGTCCGGGGCGGCACCCGACGCGACCGTGTCGCGGAACGGGTAGAGGTTCACGATGACGAGGTCGAACGGCTCGACGCCGAGCTCCTCGAGCTGCTTCACGTGGTCGTCGAGGCGCCGGTCGGCCAGGATGCCGGCGTGCACCTTCGGGTGCAGCGTCTTGACCCGTCCGTCGAGGCACTCAGGGAAGCCCGTGAGCTGGTCGACGGGCGTGACGTCGACGCCGGCGTCGCGCAGCCTCGCCGCGGTCGAGCCGGTGCTGACGACCTGGACGCCGGCCGCCGCGAGCCCCTTGCCGAGCTCCTCGAGACCGGTCTTGTCGTAGACGCTGACCAGGGCGCGCTTGATGGCGATCTGACTCACGGGATGGTGACCTTTCGTCCAGTGACGGTGAAGCCCTCGCGGGCCATGCGGCCGACGGCGTCCACGAGCATCGCCCGCTCGGCCACCTTGATGCGCTCGTGCAGGGAGTCCTCGGTGTCATCGTCGAGGACGGGGACGGCCGACTGCGCGACGATCGCGCCGGTGTCGACGCCCTCGTCGACGACGAACAGCGTGCAGCCGGTGACCTTCACGCCGTAGGCCATCGCCTCGCGCGGCCCGTGCATGCCGGGGAAGCTCGGCGACAGGGCCGGGTGCGTGTTGAGGGTCTTGCCCTCGAAGCGGCTCAGGAAGTGCTTGCCGACGAGCTTCATGAAACCGGCCAGCACGATGACGTCCGGCTCGTGCGCAGCCACGGCCTCGGTCAGCGCCGCGTCCCAGTCCTCGCGGGTCGCGAAGTCGGGCACCTTCAGCACGAAGGTGGGGATCCCGAGGTCCGCGGCGCGCTTCTCGCCGAGCGTGCCGTCGCGGTCGGCACCGACGGCGACCACCGCACCGCCCCACGCCGGGTCGTCTGCGGCGTCGAGCAGGGCCTGCAGGGTGGTGCCGCTCCCCGAGACGAGGACGACGAGGCGCGCGG
>JAODNF010000003.1 GCA_025464915.1 Frankiales bacterium
CTCCGAGTACCTCCTGCAGAAGCGCGAGAAGCAGAAGTGCGCGCGCATCTACGGCGTCCTCGAGAAGCAGTTCCGCGGCTACTACGAGGAGGCGAACAAGAAGACCGGCAAGACCGGTGAGAACCTCTTGATCATCCTCGAGAGCCGCCTCGACAACGTCGTCTACCGCGCCGGCTTCACCACGTCGCGCGACCACGCCCGCCAGGCCGTGCGCCACGGCCACGTGCTGGTCAACGGCAAGAAGGTCGACATCCCGTCGTACCGGGTGAGCGCGAACGACATCGTCGAGATCCGCCCGAAGTCCCGTGAGCTGACGCCCTACGTCATCGCCCGCGAGACCGCCGGCGACCGGCCGACGCCGCCCTGGATGGAGGTCATCTCCTCCCAGATGCGCGTCCTCGTGCACAACCTCCCGAGCCGGCAGGTCATCGACACGCCGGTCACCGAGCAGCTGATCGTCGAGCTCTACAGCAAGTAGTCACCCCGCCACACCACAACACAGTGCGGGCCTCGCCACCCCGCGCTTCCCTTCGCGCACGTCATATGGCGGACGTCGCGGAAACGTCCTGAAAGGACACAGCGTGCTCATCGCACAGCGCCCCACCCTGAACGAAGAGGTGATCAGCGAGCGCCGCTCGCGCTTCACCCTGGAGCCGCTCGAGCCCGGCTTCGGCTACACGCTCGGCAACTCCCTGCGCCGCACCCTGCTCAGCTCGATCCCCGGCGCTGCCGTGACGAGCATCCGGATCGACGGCGTCCTGCACGAGTTCACGACCGTTCCCGGCGTGAAGGAGGACGTGACGGACCTGATCCTCAACCTCAAGGAGCTCGTCGTGAGCTCCGAGAGCGACGAGCCGGTCGTCATGTACCTGCGCAAGCAGGGCCCCGGCCAGGTCACCGCCGCCGACATCGCGCCCCCGGCGGGTGTCGAGGTGCACAACCCCGACCTGCACATCGCGACGCTCAACGGCAAGGGCCGGCTGGAGATCGAGCTGACGGTCGAGCGCGGCCGCGGTTACGTCTCCGCCGTGCAGAACAAGCAGGTCGGCCAGGAGATCGGCCGCATCCCCGTCGACTCGATCTACAGCCCCGTGCTGAAGGTGACCTACAAGGTCGAGGCCACCCGTGTCGAGCAGCGCACGGACTTCGACAAGCTCGTGCTCGACGTCGAGACCAAGAACTCGATGACGCCGCGCGACGCGATGGCGTCGGCCGGCAAGACCCTGGTCGGGCTGTTCGGCCTGGCGCAGGAGCTCAACGAGGAGGCGGAGGGCATCGACATCGGCCCGTCGCCCACGGACGCCGCCCTGGCGGCCGACCTGGCCCTGCCGATCGAGGAGATGGACCTGACCGTCCGCTCCTACAACTGCCTCAAGCGCGAGGGCATCCACACGGTCGGCGAACTCGTCTCGCGCTCCGAGGCGGACCTGCTCGACATCCGCAACTTCGGCAGCAAGTCGATCGACGAGGTCAAGATCAAGCTGCACCAGATGGGCCTCGGCCTCAAGGACAGCCCTCCCGGGTTCGACCCCTCTCAGATCGCCCAGAACTACGGCACCGACGACTTCGTCTCCTTCACCGACGGTGACGGCGAGGACGACGGCGCTTCCTGGACCGAGACCGAGCAGCTCTGATCACACCCCGGTACGGGGAGGCCAGCCCTCCTCGTACCGGGTCTGCAAGACAGGGATCCCGCACCCGCGGTATCGCCCCCACGGGAGTCCGCTCCCCGCCTCTTGTCAGGAGAAGGCAATGCCCACGCCCACCAAGGGTCCTCGCATGGGCGGCAGCCCGGCGCACGAGCGCCTCATGCTGGCCAACCTCGCGACCCAGCTGTTCTCGCACGGTCGCATCACGACCACGGAGGCCAAGGCCAAGCGCCTGCGCCCCTACGCCGAGAACCTCATCACGTTCGCCAAGCGCGGTGACCTGCACGCGCGTCGCCAGGTCATCAAGCGCCTCCGCGCCAACACCTTGATGGAGGACGGGTCGGGCAACACCGTCGTCCACCACCTGTTCGACCAGATCGGCCCGCGCTTCGAGAACCGCCCCGGCGGCTACACGCGCATCGTCAAGATCGGCCCCCGCAAGGGCGACAACGCGCCGATGGCGATCATCGAGCTCGTCGAGGCGCTGACCGTCGCGCAGCAGGCCGTCGGCGAGGCCGAGCGCGCCCGCGGCACCAAGGTCGCGGAGAGGACCGCCGTCACCCCAGCCGTCGCCGAGGCCGCTGCCGACCTGGCCGCCGAGTCCGAGACGGCCGCCGCCGTCTCCGACCGCGCCGCCGACGAGGCTGCCGCGCAGGAGGCCGCCGAGGTCGCCACCGAGGCGCCCGAGGTCACCGAGGCCGCTCCGGTCGAGGTCGATGCCGAGGTCACCGAGGCGCCCGTCCTGGAGCCGGTCGAGGAGACCGCTCAGGCCGAGGCTCCTGCCGCCGCCGAGCAGGGCGACCTGTTCGTCGAGGGCGGCGACAAGAAGTAGCCCTCCGCACGTCACCGACGAGCCCGGTTCC
>JAODNF010000030.1 GCA_025464915.1 Frankiales bacterium
CTGCCGCTCCCGCGCCCTGCGCCCGCGCTCGCCCGACTCGCGCACCTCGGCCCTCAGGTCGCCGGTCCGCGCGAGGTCGACGATGCCCACGGCTCCGGCGGTCAGGTCGAACTGGTAGCTGATGGTCCGCGTGACCAGCTGCGGGAAGGTCATGGTCGCCTCGGCCATCCTCGCGACGCCGGCGGCGGGATGGCGCAGCACTCCCAGCGCTGTCCTCGTCGTCATGCCGGTCTCACCCAGCTCGAGACCGCGGGCGGCGACGACCCTCCCGGCAACCGCCTCGACGCCGTGCGGCCCGAGGCCGGTCGCGACGGCGACCCCGTCCAGGACGACCGTCGTCCAGGAGCCGCCCGCGTAGGCCGCGAGCGCCGTGTGCCCGAGCAGCGCTCCGCCCGCGGCCAGGAGCGCACCGGTGGCGGCGAGCGATCCGACGGCCTGGCCGACGACCGGGATCGGGCCGGCGAGCATCGCCACCAGCGCCAGAGCGGAGCTCACCTTCGACAGCACGTCGGCGAACAGCGCGATCCCGGCGGCGTGCTCACGCACGAAGTCACCGACCGCCTGGTTGACGGAGCGGACGAGATGGGCCCCGGCGTCCACCAGGTGCGAGAACCAGCCGGGTGGGTGCGGCGCGTGCCGGGTGGCGTCGCGCAGTGCCCGGCCACAGCTGCTCGCGGCGTCCAGGACTCTTTCCCGGAGCTCTTCCGCCTCGCGTCGCACCCGGTCTATGAGTGCTCCGTCGTCCAGTGTGCGGCTCTCGAGGTCTGCTGCCCGCTGCTCGAGCGCGCGGGCGACCAGCTGGGCGTCGCCCAGAGCTGCGCTGAAGCGGAGCAGGGCTCCGGCAGCCTCCACGTAGGCCTCGCCCGCCCGGTCCAGGTCGCTCGGCAGGTCTCTCAGCCGGTGGCGGAACGCATCCGCGGCCGACCCCCGCCAGACGCCGCCGTCGGCGAGGCGACGGACCTGCGTGGCGTCCACCCCCAGGTCGCCGCCGAGCCGGCCGCAGTCCCGCGCGAGCGTGACCAGCGCGTCCACGTCCCCCGGGGCGGGGTCGAACCCGAGCGCGGCGAAGGTGTGCAGGGTCACGCGGCACCGCCCGACAGCTGGCGGGTGATGTCCGCCTCGTGCGCGGCATAGGCGTCGTGCACCTCGGCGAGGGCCGTGCGCAGGGCGCCGACGTGCTGGTGGAGGGTCCGCACGCCGTGCGCCCAGTGGTCGGCGAAGGCCGCGAGGTCCGGTGCCACGAAGCCGGCCTGGTCCGCACCCGGGTCACCGACCCGGTGCGTGGCGTCGCCGAGCCGGTCGTGGACGGACGCGAGGCCCGCGACGGTCGCCTGCAGGTCGGGGAGCCGGACGCACAGCCGGGTCTCGTTCATGACCTCAGGCTCGCAGGATCCCGGCACCGTCGCCCGAGGTTGTCCACAGGCCGGTCGGCTCCCGAGCCGTCGCCGGTCAGTGGGGGCGGAGCATCGCCGGGTGCAGCTGCTGGGCGTCGCCGCGGCGGTAGAGGGCCGCGGGGCGGCCGCCGCCGGGACCGGGCTGCGAGTCGCGCCCGACGGGAACGAGGAAGCCCGGCGTCCCCGTCGTCTTGCGGTGGAAGTTCCTGGGGTCCAGCGGCACGCCCCACACCGCCTCGTAGACCCGGCGCAGGTCCGCGACGGTGAGCTCCTCGTCGCAGAACGCCGTCGCGAGCGGCGAGTACTCGAGCTTCGCGCGCGCCCGCTCCACCCCGGCCGCGAGGACCGCGGCATGGTCGAAGGCCAGCCGGTCGGACTCGACGGCTCGGACCGGGACCCAGGCCACCCACGACGCGCCGGTCCCGGGCGTCGGTGCCGGCAGGTCCGGGGCGAACACCAGGTACGGCACGGAGACGACCCGCATCCGGGGGTCGCGACGCGGGTCCCCGAAGGCGCCGAGCTGCTCGACGTGGGCCACGTCCCGTCGTACCCCGGTCTCCTGCTCGAGCCGCCGCACCGCCGCGGCCTCGAGGTCCTCGTCCTTCTGGACGAACCCCCCTGGCAGGGCCAGTCGGCCGCGGAACGGGTGGGTCTCGCGCTCCACGAGCAGGACCGACAGCACGCCCTCGCGCACGGTCAGGACGACCATGTCGACGGTCACGGCGAACGGGGGGAAAGCGCGGGGGTCGTACCCCTTGAGGAACTCGCGCTCGCTCTCGCCTTGTGGCACCTGAGGAACGTAGCGTGGAGCCGTGCCCGAGCTGCCCGAGGTCGAGTCCCTCGTGACGTTCCTCAAGGAGCGCGCGGTCGGTCGCGTCATCGCCCGGGTCGACGTCCCCGGCATCCACGTGCTCAAGACCTACGACCCGAGCCCGATGTCGCTGGCCGGCCTGGAGATCACGGGGGCCGCCCGGCACGGCAAGTTCCTCGATCTCGACGTCTCCGGCCTGCACCTCGTCACCCACCTGTCACGCGCGGGCTGGCTGCACTGGCGCGAGCAGCTTCCCCCCGTACCGCCCAAGATGGGCAAGGGCCCGATCGGCATCCGGGTCCACCTCGACAACGGCTCCGGCTTCGACCTCACCGAGGCCGGTACCCAGAAGCGCCTCGCGGTCTACGTCGTGAAGGACCCCTCCGAGGTGCCTGGCATCGCGCGGCTCGGCGTGGACCCGCTGTCCGAGGAGTTCACCGCCGACAAGCTCAAGGAGCTGCTCTCCGGTGTCCGCTCCCAGGTGAAGGGCGTCCTCACCGACCAGTCCCTCATCGCGGGCCTCGGCAACGCCTACAGCGACGAGGTCCTGTGGGAGGTGAAGATGTCGCCGTTCAAGCCGGCCGGCAACCTCACGCCCGAGGACGTGCAGACCCTGCACACGGCGATCCAGAGCACCCTGCGCACCGCCGTCGAGCGCTCCGCCGGCACGGCAGCCGGTGAGCTCAAGGCCGAGAAGAAGTCCAACCTCAACGTCCACGGCCGCACCGGCCTGCCCTGCCCCCGCTGCGGCGACGAGGTGCGCGAGGTCTCCTTCGCCACCAAGTCGCTGCAGTACTGCGCCACCTGCCAGACCGACGGCAAGCCGCTCGCCGACCGCAGGATGTCCAAGCTCCTCAAGTAGCCGTCGGGGACAGATGGGCGCGTTTGCCGTCGAAGTCTCCCAAGGCCGTCGACGGCTGGCAGGAAGTTGCCGCGACCGAAAGGCTGCTATTGCTGGGCTTTCGGAGCACCATGGGGCAGGTGACCCAGGGGCTGGTCCCAGAGATCGATGCGTGCGACGCCAACGGCGAGGTGCTGCTCGACGTCCGGGAGGCGGACGAGTTCTCGTGGGGGCGCGCGCCGAAGTCGGTGCACATCCCGCTCTACGAGCTGCCGGCACGGCTCGACGAGGTCCCGCCGAACCGGCCGGTCTACGTGATCTGCAAGGTGGGGGCGCGCTCGGCGCAGGCGGTGATGTGGCTGCAGCGCCAGGGCATCGACGCCGTGAACGTCCGCGGTGGCCTGGTCACGTGGGTGCACGAGGGGCTGCCGCTGGAGAGCGACGGTCCGCGGCCCTGGCTGGTGTGATCGCGTACCTTTCGCTCAGGCACGCGA
>JAODNF010000051.1 GCA_025464915.1 Frankiales bacterium
GCGGGCGTGGCAGACGCGTCGGCCGTGGAAGATCACCCGGTGGCTGAACATCGTCCACTCGGCCTTCGGGAGCAGCTCCGCCACGGCGTACTCGACCTTGACCGGGTCCTCCTCGGTGGTCCACCCGAAGCGACGGACCAGTCGGCCGAAGTGCGTGTCGACGGTCAGCCCCGGGACCCCGAACGCGTTGCCCAGGACGACGTTGGCCGTCTTGCGCCCGATGCCGGGCAACGAGACCAGGTCGTCCAGGCGGTTCGGCACCACCCCGTCGTACCGCTCGACCAGCGCCGCACCGAGCCCGATCAGGCTGGTCGTCTTGTTGCGGAAGAAGCCGGTGGGGCGGATCTGCTCCTCGAGCACCGCCCGGTCGGCCTGGGCGTAGGCCTGCGCGGACGGGTACGTCCGGAACAGGGCGGGCGTGACCTCGTTGACGCGCTTGTCGGTGCACTGGGCGGACAGGATCGTCGCGACGCACAGCTCGAGCGGGGTCGTGAAGTCGAGCTCGCAGTGCGCCTGCGGGTAGAGCGCCGTCAGCTCCTTGTTGGTGCGGCGGGCCCGACGGGTGAGCCCGAGCGCCGTCTCCGCCCGGGCTGCCATGGCTCCCACCCTAGTGAGGGCTGCGGCTGCCCGCCCGCCGCGCCCGTTCGGGTGATCACTCTCAAGGAACCTGCAGGACCTGACGACGCTCTTGATGTCGGTCACAGAGCGTGACGGTCGAGGAGAGGTCCGATGGAGCAGGTACAGCAGGCGCGCAAGCCTCAGGCACGCCCTGAGCCCAAGCGCACCGAGCAGCACGCGCACCTGTCGCTCGACGGGCTGCGCGAGTACCGCACGGCGCTGACCGCCGAGGAGTCCAACGTCTCCTACTGGCGCCGCATCATCCAGGCCCGCTTGGACGTCGTGCGGGCCGGCAGCGACCTGGTCTCCGAGAACCTCAAGCCGGTCCTCACCGACGAGCGGGTCGGCGCCGGCCGGCGCGCCCTCGTCGACGTGCTCCCGGCCAGCGACATCCCGCCGCTGCCCGACCTCGCCGCGCTCTGGGAGCGCCAGGTCGACCCGTCGGACGCCGAGGCGCTCGCGGAGCTCGAGGAGGACCTGGCGGAGGGCGAGAAGCAGCTGTCGTCGTACCGCAACGCCCTGCACGTCCGCCTGGGCGAGGCCACGTCGGAGCTCATCGCCCGCTACCGCGACGAGCCGAACCTGTGCCTGACGGCGCTGCCGACGCAGAAGAAGCGCCGCCACGTCGCCTGAGCCCGCAGTAGCGTCGGCCGCGTGAACTTCCTGCTGCTGGGCCTGCTGCTGCCCCTGGCTCTGCTCGGCCTGATGCTCGCCATGGAACGGGTCGAGCGACCGCTCCGTCAGGAGTCGGTCGTCGAGGACCAGCTCGAGACCTTCCTGGACACGGCCCGGCCGGACGAGGTCGAGACGTTCGTGAGCGAGGGCTACGCTCCCGCGCTCGAGCGGTACTGGCGACGCCGAAGGCTCTCCCGGCTGCTGCCCGGTCGCCGGGCGTGAGTGACTGATCTGACAGACTGCGGCAGACCACGGAGCGGGGAGGCACGGACGGTGGACGAGGTCCTGGCGAAGGCGGGGCTCTTCCAGGGCATCGCGACGGAGGCTGCTGAGGCCGTTGCGGCGTCGCTGGAGTACGGCGACTACGGCCGCGGCGAGACGGTCTTCGCCGAGGGCGAGCAGGGCGACACCCTGTTCATCGTGCTGGCCGGCAAGGTCAAGATCGGTCGTCGCGCGACGGATGGCCGCGAGAACATGCTGTCGGTCATGGGCCCCTCGGACATGTTCGGCGAGCTGTCGCTGTTCGACCCCGGCCCCCGCACCGCGACCGCCACGGTCGTGACCGACGCCCGGCTCGCCTCGCTGGCCCACACCCAGCTCCGGCCGTGGATCACCGACCGCCCCGAGATCGCCGAGCAGCTGCTCCGGGTCCTCGCGCGCCGGCTGCGCCGCACCAACGACGCCCTCGCGGACCTCATCTTCACCGACGTCCCGGGCCGCGTCGCCAAGCAGCTGCTCGCGCTGTCGGAGCGCTTCGGGTCCGACGAGCCGGACGGCCTGCGGGTCCACCACGACCTGACGCAGGAGGAGCTGGCGCAGCTCGTCGGCGCCTCCCGGGAGACCGTCAACAAGGCACTCGCCGACTTCGCGTCACGCGGTTGGGTGCGGGTCGACTCCCGTGCCCTGACGATCCTGGACGCGGACCGGCTCGCTCGCAGGGCTCGCTGAGCGCCTCAAGGCGCGGCGCCCGCTAGCTCCAGCAGGCCCGAGAACTCGGGATCCTCGGCGTACTTGACCGACAGCCCCGCCTCCACGAACGGCGTGGCCCACTCGGTCGTCCGCGCGTAGAACATCCACTCCCTGACGCCCTCGAGTGTCATCCGGGCGACCAGCCGGGCCTCGCCGCTCGCCAGATCGACCATGCCCTGCTCGAGGGTGCGCAGGTTCTCCTCATCGGTCGCGGCGGGCAGCCCGTCGCGGGTCTCACCCAGGGGTACGGCGATGGCGAGCTGCAGCGTGAAGACCTCGAACGGCACCTGCGTGACCACCCCGCGGTCGACCAGCACCTCGACCGGGTTGCCCTCGGGCGTCTCCGCACGCAGGGTCACCCAGTCGGCAGCGACCTCCATCAACCCCGTCATGCGGTGCAGTCTGCCGCGTGCGTCCGCCCCAGGGGACATCGGCACGCTCGGGCCGGGCGGACGCAAGGCGGCTCGGGGCGGGTGCGAGGTCGGCCGCCGCTACCCGGCGAGGGCGGCTTGGCTGGCGGCGACCTCGGAGCGGAAGCCGGTGGACAGCGCCAGGTCGAGGGCGCGGGTGAGGGCCTCGACAGCCTCGGCCTCGGAGCCCGCAGCCCGCAGGCACGAGCCGAGGGCGCGCCAGCCGAGCACCTGCGAGCGGACGTCCTCGGCGGGGGTGTCCACGGCCGCCCGGGCCGAGCGCAGCGCGTCGTCGATCCGCCCCAGCTCGAGCAGCGTGCCCGCCCGGTGGGCGAGGGCCTGTCGACGGGGGAACAGCAGGCCGGGGGCGTCGCCCGTCGCATCGAGGGCGGCGTCGAGCTCGGCGACCGACTCCTCGAGCTGGCCGCGCCGGCGGAGGACCTGGGCGAGCAGCACCCGGGCCCCGAGAGCTGCGTGGGGCTCGAGGTCGAGGCCCGCGAGGGTGGCGCCGACCTTCCAGACGCAGGCCTCGGCGGCGTCGACCTCGCCGCGGTCGAGCTGGGACCAGCCGAGGGCGACGGACGCGAGGGCCGCGTTGAGCGGGTGCCCCCCGGCCTCCGCGATGTCGACGGCCTGGGTGAGGAACGAGACGGCCCGCTCGGGCAGGTCGGCGCCACGGGCGCTGACGCCGGCGGCGGTCAGCGCGAGCGACTGGCCCCAGGTGTCCGCGACGTCGGCGAAGCGGACCCGGGCGCGCTCGGCCTCGCTGGCGGCGACGACGACGTCGCCGAGCTCGGCCGCTGCCATGGCGTCGATGGTGAGCAGGGCCGCGACGCCCCAGCGCTCGCTGTTCTGCTCACCCACGGGGATGAGGGCGCGCGCGAGGTCGCGAGCCTCCGCGAAGCGGCCCTGCAGGGCGCGCACGAAGCCCTCGGTGCCGGCGACCCACGCGAGCCCGCCGGTGTCCTCGAGACGGGTGAACAGCGCGGCGGCGGCGTCGAGGGTCGCGTCCGCACGGTCGTAGTCGCCGCGCGTCGTCGCGCTCCAGGCCAGGTGCTGCAGGGCCCAACCGGCTCCCCTCTCGTCCCCGACCTGCAGCGCCAGCTCGTGCGCTTCCTCGAACCGCTCCTCGGCATCCCCGAGGCGACCGTCGAAGTAGTCGAGGAGCCCGAGCTGCCGCAGCGCCTCGCCCGACAGCCGCTCGACGCCGGCCGCACCCGACGCGGCGAGAGCGGACACGAACGCCTGCCGCGCCCCGCTCAGGTCGCCTCGCTTGCGCCGTACCTCCCCCAGGACCAGCAGCGCCCCCGCCCGCACCGCGGCCTCCGACCCCGCGAGGGCCGGCAGCAGCTCCTCCTCGGCCTCCTCGAGGCGGTGCAGGGCGACGAGCGCCTGCGCGTGCGCCACCCGCACCGGGATCAGCAGGTCGTCCGGCATCGGGGGTCCGAGGTCCTCCCGGCTCAGGGCGAGCGCCCGCGCGAGGACCGCCTCGGCCTGGGTGTTGTCGTCCCGGCCGAGGGCCAGCTGCGCGAGTCGCGCGAGGGCGGAGAAGGCGAGCCCCCGCGCCTGCCAGGACGGGTCGTCGCGCGGCAGCCCCATCTCCGCTGCGAGGCGCACCGCCCGCTCACCCTGGGACGCGCTGATGACGTCGGCCTGGGCGCCCCGGACGGCCGCGTCCTGACCCCAGGCGGCCACCGCGGCGTGCCTGCGGGCCCGGTCGACCTTCGCGAGACCCGCGTAGGCGACGTCGCGGACCAGGGTGTGGGAGAAGCGGTAGCCGTCCTCGTCGGGCTCGAGCAGCCGGCGGTCGAGCAGGTTGCCGACGGCGGCCCTCACGACCTCCGGGTCCCCGTGCCCGGAGGCCCGTCCGACCGCCTCGAGCACGGGCAGCGTCACCTTCAGGCCGACGACGCTCGCGTCGCGGAGCACGCCCTTGGTCGGGCCGTCGAGGTCGTCGATGCGCGCGGCGAGCACGGCCTGGACCCCCGCAGGCAGCAGGTCGTCCGGCAGCTCGCCGTCGAGCACCCACCCGCTGTCGCCGTGCCGCAGGACGCCGCGGTCGACGAGCAGGTGCAGCAGCTCGGCGAGGAAGAACGGGTTGCCCTGCGCCCTCGAGAGCAGCGCGGTGCGCACCTCACCGTCGACGTCCTGCGTGCCGAGGTAGGCCCGCAGCAGCCGCTCGGTGGCGCTCGCCTCCAGCGGTGTCAGGGGCAGCAGCTCCGGCTCGGGCAGCCGTTCCCACCACGCCGGACGCCCTGGTACGTCGAGCATCTCGAGCCGGCCGAGCGCGAGGAGCAGGACGCCGCCCTGCACCCGGCGGGCCACGTGCAGAAGCCCGTCGACCATGTTCGGTGTCGCCCAGTGCAGGTCGTCCAGCACGAGCACCAGCGGTCCCTCGCGACCGAGCGCGCTGAAGAGCGCGGCCACCGCCTCGCGCACCCGGTCGCCACCCACCGGCGCTCCGGGCGTCGCCGTCTCGCGCGGCAGTCCGACGTCGAGGTCCTCCAGCCCGAGCAGGAGCCGCAGCGACTCCTCGAGGTGGCCGGGCAGCCCGCCGTCCCGCTCGAGCCGTGCGACGATACGGCTCACCCGCTCGCGCGCTACCTCGACGTCGTCGGAGTCCTCGATGCCGCACGCGGTCCTGACCATCTCGGCGACCGCCGCCAGGTCGCGGCCCTCGCCGTAGGGGGCGCTGCGTCCCCAGAGAACGCGGGCCTCGGGCAGCTCGCCCGCAAAGCGCGTCAGCTCCTGCGCGAGCCGGGTCTTGCCCACGCCTGCCTCACCAGTCACCAGGACGGTGCGAGGGGTGCCACGGTCGACGGTCTCGTTCGTCCGGCCGATGAGCAGCCCCAGCTCGGCGTCCCGCCCGAGGAACGGGGCCTCGTCACCGAGGCCCAGCCGCGTAGCCCCTGCCGGCCGGAGGCCCATCAGCTCGAAGGCCTCGACGGGTTCGCGCTTTCCCTTCAGGCGCAACGGTTGTAGCGCCCGCCAGGAGGCGATCGGCATCGTCGCGAGGGCGGTGTCACGACCTGCCACGACGGCACCGGGGCCGGCCACGTCCGACAGGCGTGACGCCGTGTTCACGGTGTCCCCGACGACCGTGTACGACAAGTGCGCCTGCACGCCGGCGACGACCTCGCCCGTGTTGAGGCCGACCCGCAGACCGAGCTGACGGCCACCGCCGGACTCCTCGGCGACCAGCCGCCGCACGACCGTCTGCATCCGGGCGGCGGCGCGGACCGCGCGCTCGGCGTCGTCCTCGTGCGTCGTAGGGGCGCCGAACACGGCCATCAAGCCGTCGCCGACCAGCTTGTCGACGTGGCCGCCGAACTCGGTCACGATCGCCGCCAGCGACGCGAGGACCCGGTCCGTGACGACGCCGACCCGCTCGGGGTCGAGGTCCTCGGCCCAGCTGGTGAAGTCGGTGAGGTCCCCGAACAGGACCGTCACGATGCGCCGATCGGTCTCACCGTCCGCGGGCGCCTCCGACAGCGCCGTGCCGCAGTGGAAGCAGAACCGTGCCCCGGGCACGACGGGCGTCCCGCAGACGGGACAGCTGCTCATGAGCTGAGGTAGTCCAGCTGGGCGCGCACCGACAGCTCGGCGGCGGGCCACAGCACCGGGTCCACGTCGACGTAGACGGTCTCGACGACCTCACGTGGCGAGGCGGCGCCGTCCGCCAGCGCCGCGCGGACCTGCTCGAGCCGCATCTCGCGGTGCGCGAGGTACATCGCCGCTGCGTCGCCGGCGGACAGGAGCTCCGGACCGTGGCCGGGGAGCACGGTGCGGTCACCCATCTCCTGCAACCTGCGCAGCGACTCGAGGTAGTCGGCCAGCACCCCGTCGGGATGGGCCACCACGGTCGTACCCCTCCCGAGGATCGTGTCGCCCGTCAGCACCGCGTCGGGAAGCTCGAAGCAGAGCGAGTCGCTGGAGTGGCCCGGCGTGTGCAGGACCCTCAGCTCGAGACCGCCACCGGTGACCACGTCGCCCTCGGTCAGCCCCTCGTCACCCAGGACGTGCGTCGGGTCGAGCGCGCGGACCTTGGCGCGGGTCAGCTCGGCGAACCGCGGTGCGCCCTCGCTGTGGTCGAAGTGGCCGTGGGTCAGCAGGATGACGTCGACCGGCCCGTGCGTGGCGACCAGCTGCAGGTGGTCCTCCATCAGCGGACCGGGGTCGACCACGATGCAGCTCTCGTTGCCGGGCTCGCGCAGGACCCAGGTGTTGGTGCCGTCGAGCGTCATGATCCCGGGGTTGCCGCAGAGGACCAGCCCCGCGGTCTCGGTGACCTGCCTCATGACCGAGGGTCGCTTGCCGGGTAGTCGACGTCGCCGGGGACGACGAACTTCACGGAGTCGTCGGGCAGCACCACCAGCTTGGGGGCGACCAGGTGCACCTCTCGCTCGTCGTCGAGGGCCGCCCCGACCGAGGGGTAGCCGGCCAGCTGCTGCAGCGAGTTCTGCGTCGGGGGCAGCATCTGCAGCTCCTGCGCGAGAGCATCCGACGGGCGCACCCAGAGCCGCTCGTCGGCCTCGCCCCCGACGTCGCGGCAGACCTGGCCGGACGGCATCTCGGCGAGGAAGAACCGGGTGTCGAAGCGCTTCGGCTCCACCTCCGGCGTGATCCAGTGCGCGAACGGCCGGAGCAGGTCGGCGCGCAAGACCAGGCCTCGACGCGCGAGCAGCTGCGACAGCGACTGCTGCCGGGCCTCGAGCGCCACCCGCTCGGCCTCCCACTCGTCGCTGCTGACGTCCTCGAGCAGGTGATCGGCGGACTCGCCGGCGAGCAGGACGCCGCACTCCTCGAACGTCTCGCGGACCGCGGCGCAGACCAGGGCGCGGGCAAGGCCCTCGTCTGCGCCGAACCAGGACCCCCACTGGGCGGCCGACGGGCCGGCCCAGCCGATGTCGGCGTCCTCGTCGTCCGGGTCGACCGACCCGCCGGGGAAGACGTGGAAGCCACCGGCGAACGCCATGTTCTTCACCCGCCGCAGCAGGTACGCCTCGGGCCCGCCGGCGGCGTCGCGCAGCAGCACCACGGTGGACGCGTGCCGGGGCTCCGAGGGGACGTGCTCACCGCGATGAATGCGGCGTGCCAGGTCCTCGAACTCCGACCAGTCCATGTCAGCCGACCTCGACGATCAGCTCCACCTCGACCGGGGCGTCCAGCGGCAGCGCCGCCACCCCGACGGCGGAGCGGGCGTGCACGCCGGCGTCACCGAAGACCTCGCCGAGGAGCTCGGAGGCCCCGTTGACGACGCCGGGCTGACCGGTGAACCCGGAGGCGCTGGCGACGAAGCCGACGACCTTCACGACGCGCGTGATGCTGTCGAGGCCCACCAGGGCGTCGACCGCGGCGAGGGCGTTGAGGGCGCAGACCCGGGCCTGCTGCTTCGCGGCCTCGGGTGTCACGGGCCCGCCGACCAGGCCGGTTGCCGACATCTCCCCCTGCACCATCGGCAGCTGTCCGCTCGTGTAGACCAGCGAGCCCGTGCGCACGGCGGGGACGTAGGCCGCCACCGGCGGCACGACCGCCGGCAGCTCGATGCCGAGTTCGGCCAGCCGCGCGGTCCAGGTCATGCCTTGGGCCGCTTGAAGTAGGCCACCAGCTGCTCAGGGTTCGGTCCCGGCACCACCTGGACCAGCTCCCAGCCGTCCTCGCCGAAGTTGTCGAGGATCTGCTTGGTCGCGTGGATCAGCAGCGGTGCCGTCATGTACTCCCACTTAGCCATGGGAGTCAGGCTATCCAGCAGGCGT
>JAODNF010000056.1 GCA_025464915.1 Frankiales bacterium
CAGTTCTTGCGCAGGGTCTCGATCTGCATGCGGCTCACCGCGTCCTTGATCGGGCCCTGCAGCAGGTCGGTCGGGACGTTGTGGTCCTCCGTCGCGAGGGTGAGGTCGGGACGGCGCACCGGGCGCCCGTTCATCCGCAGGCCGTCGAAGGCCTGCGGGCTGGTCACCTCGTGGACGAGGTGCAGGTCGATGTAGAGCAGGTCGGGCTCGCCCTCGGCGCTGCGCACGACGTGCTGCTGCCAGACCTTCTCCGCCAGTGTCCGTCCCATGGCTTGCTTCTCACATTCTGAGATGTCAGTATCGCTATGTGAAACAGACTAGCGGAGTCGGCGTCCTCGACAAAGCGGTGGTCGTCCTCGACGCCGTCCAGGCCGGCGCGCACTCGCTCGCACAGCTGACCGAGGCCACCGGGCTGTCCCGCGCGACGGCCCACCGGCTGGCCGTGGCGCTCGAGGTGCACCGCTTCCTGGCCCGCGAGGGCGACGGCCGCTGGCAGCTCGGGTCGCGGCTGTCCCCCGTGCGCGCGGACGACCTGCTCGAGCGGGCCGGGCCCGTCCTCGCCCGGCTGCGCGACGTGACCGGCGAGAGCGCCCAGCTGTACCGCCGTCAGGGCGACAGCCGGGTCTGCGTCGCTGCCGCCGAGCTCACCAGCGGCCTGCGCGACACCGTGCCCGTCGGGGCCGCCCTTCCGATGTCAGCCGGCTCCGCCGCCCAGGTGCTGCTGGCCTTCGGCTCCGGCGACGTCCCCGAGGACGCCGCCTTCACTCCTCGGGTCCTCGCCGACGTACGGCGCCGCGGCTGGGCGCACTCCGTGGGTGAGCGCGAGCAGGGCGTCGCCTCCGTCTCCGCGCCCGTCCTCGTCGACGGCGCCCTCGTCGCCGCCGTCTCCGTCTCCGGTCCCATCGAGCGCCTGACCCGCCAGCCCGGCCGGCTGCACGCCCCCGCCGTCCTGGCCGCTGCGCACGAGCTCTCGTCCTAGTCCTCTCGAACTACCCCGAATCGGTCACATCGGGCTCTAGGTCGCTTTCACCGCTTGTCGGACGCTGGTGTGACCTGCTCCCGCACCCCGGAGGCTCCCCGTGGCCCACACCCTCACGGCCATCAAGAACGACGCACCCGTCACCATCCCGGTCCCCCGCACCCCCGACCTGGACTGGCCCGGCGACGGCACCGTCGCCCACGTGCCCGCGGCCCTCATGCTCGCGGTCCGCGGGCGCTGCTCCTGCGACTCCTGCGTCGACGGGTTCGTCCACATGATGCGGCGCGCGAGGCTCAAGACCGTCTGACCATCGCGAAACGATCACCGCGGAGGTGGTCGGTTTGAGATGCACGGAGGTCGGCTGCGATGGAAAGGCCGTCGCGCGAGGGCTCTGCGGAAGGCACTACGCCGCCTGGCAGCGAGCGGGAAAGCCCGACGGTCGTGAGCTGAGCCGCCGCGCTCATCCGACGTGTGCTGCGATCTCGTGCGAAAACAGCGCTTATGCCAGGCAGCACTGCGAGCGTCACTACCGCCAGCTGTTGCGGTCGGGTGACGTGCAGCCCGACCCGGCACCCGCGACGTGCGCGGTCGACGGCTGTGGCCGCAAGGCGGTGACGCGCGGGTGGTGTCACGGGCACTACCTGCGATGGAGCAGGCAGGGGGACGTGCGGGCAGACGTCCCCCTGCGCCGGCCGGTGCACGACATCTGCACGATCGACCACTGTGAACGCGGGGCCCACAGCGCAGCGCTCTGCCGAAGCCACTACCGGCGGCTCCAGCTCTACGGCGACCCGGAGGCAGGTGGCCACGTGCGCGTCGTCAGCGGGGAAGGGTCGATCAGCCACGGCTACTGGGTCCGGCGGGTGCGGGAGGACGAGCGTCACCTGGTCCCACCAGGGCGCGTCAAGGAGCTGGAGCACCGCCTTGTGATGGCTGGCCTCCTTGGCCGGCCGTTGCTCCCCGAAGAGACCGTGCACCACAAGAACGGCGACCGCCTCGACAACCGACCGGAGAACCTGGAACTGTGGAGCACAGCCCAGCCGAAGGGGCAGCGAAGAGAGGACAAGCTTGCGTTTGCTCGACGTCTCATCGCCCTCTACGCAGCGGACGAGAACGCAGTACCGCCCGACCACGACGAGTGGTCGGGCGGGCACTGAACCGTAGCCCCGATGGGATTCGAACCCACGCTACCGCCGTGAGAGGGCGGCGTCCTAGGCCGCTAGACGACGGGGCCCTAGGGATTTTCAGTTGTTGTGCAACGCTAGACCAAGCGGTCTTGCTGGGGTACCTGGACTCGAACCAAGACTAACGGAACCAGAAACCGTCGGGCTGCCAATTACCCCATACCCCATGGCCGTGCAACGGTCGAGAAGTCTAGCGGATCGACGCCTCGGCCTGCCGGAGCCGGGCGATGACGCGCTCCTTGCCGAGCAGCGCCATCGACTCTGGCAGCGGCGGGGCGATGCCGGAGCCCGTGACGGCAGTGCGGATGGGGGCGTAGGCCTTGCCGCGCTTGAGGCCGAGGCCCTCGATGAGGGCGGCGTCCATCGCTTCCTGGACCGACTCGGTGGTCCAGGACTCGAGGGGCTCAAGCGCGTCGGCAGCGGCCGCGAGGACGGGAGCGGAGCCGGTGAGGTTCTTCTCGGCAGCCGCGGGGTCGATCGCGAAGTCGGCGTCGGGGACGAACAGGAAGCGGAGCAGGTCGACGACCTCGGAGAGCACGGCCATCCGGGTGTGGACGAGGGGCACGGCGCCGGCCAGCAGGGCCAGGTGCTCGGCTGACCCGTCGTAGAGGCCCGCGTCGGCGAGGAAGGGGACGAGGCGCGCCCGGAGGTCCTCCTCGGACAGCGCACGCACGTAGTGGCCGTTGAGCCAGTTGAGCTTCTCCAGGTCGAACACCGGACCGACCGTGTTGATCCGCGCCCAGTCGAAGGTCTCGGAGAACTGCGCGAACGTGAAGACCTCCTCCTGCGAGGGCAGCGAGTAGCCGAGCAGCCCGAGGAAGTTGAGCAGCGCCTCCGGGAGATAGCCCTGCTCGACGAACCAGGTGAGGCGGGCGGCCGGGTTCTTGCGCTTGGAGATCTTGGACTTGTCGGTGTTGCGCAGCAGCGGCATGTGGGCCCAGGCAGGGGCATCCCAGCCGAGCCACTGGTAGAGCAGCACGTGCTTGGGAGTGGAGCTGATCCACTCCTCGCCGCGCACGACGTGCGTGATGCCCATCAGGTGGTCGTCGACGACGACGGCCAGGTGGTAGGTCGGGAAGCCGTCGCCCTTGAGGATGACCTGGTCGTCGGGACGGGGCGCGTGGACCTCGCCACGGATGACGTCGGTGAAGGCGAGGGGCACGTCGTCGGGGACGAGCATCCGGACGACCGGGATCTCCTGCGCCCCGCCGAGGAGCGCGCGCTCCTCGTGGGTCTTGCCGACGCAGAGGCGGTCGTACCCGGTCGGCACCTTGCGGCGCTGCTGCTCCTCACGCATCTCGGTGGGGCGGGCGGGGGTGCACCAGCTGTGGTGGGCGTTCCCCTGCGCGAGCAGCTGCTCGACGTACGGCCGGTAGGTGTCGAGGCGCTCGC
>JAODNF010000114.1 GCA_025464915.1 Frankiales bacterium
GACTCCTGGCACGCCAAGTCCGTCCGCGTCCTCGTCGGCGAGGCGCAGTGGACGGGCGCCTGCAAGAACCTGGCCAACTACGCGTCGAGCTACCAGAGGCGCATCGACACCGAGGTCCGCTGGATCACCTCGCGCAAGATGGTCGCACTGATCGACCTGCACACCAGCACTGCTGGCTGCCACGCGATCGACCGGCACGCGATGCCGGACGCGCCGGTGGCCCAGCAGTTCTGGACATCGGTCGCGAAGCACTACGCGTCGAACCCGTACGTCGCCTTCGAGCTCTACAACGAGCCGCACTGGGTGTCGGAGGACATCTGGCGCAATGGGTCGCCGAACGCGAGGTTCCAGGACTGCGACCCCAACCAGTCGGTGAGCCAGGCGCTCGTGTGCAGGGCGACGCAGCCGATGTACAAGGCGGCCGGCATGCAGGAGCTCCTCGACCTGGTGACCAGGACCGCGCCCGGCCACCTGGTGGTGGTCGACGCCTACGACTGGGGAACGGCGCCCCCGGTGCGGCTGCTGGCCGGTCACCCGGTCTACGGGATGCACCCGTACTCCTGCCCCGGCCCGGGTGCCTGCCAGACCCCCGGGTACGCCCACGCGAACCTGGACCTGCTCAAGCGCTGGGTGCCGGTGTCAAAGCGCGCGCCGGTCTGGGTGACGGAGTTCGGGTGGCCGTCGAAGACGGCGTTCTCGGAGGTCGACGGCTCCGGCTACTACCGCGAGACCATCACCTTCCTGGAGCAGCAGCAGCCCGCGTGGGGCTGGCTGGCGTTCGCCTTCGACGGCTCGACCAACGGTGCGTTCACGCTCACGACGAGCACGCAGACCTACCAGCCGAACGCGACCGGCCTGCCCGTGTACAACCGGTTGCGCCAGTTCTCCTGAGTGCGCAACTAGTCTGACCGCGTGACGGACGCGGAGGCACCCGAGGAGATCGAGGTCATCCCTCTCCTCGTACCCCGCGAGGGCGTCCCCCCGGTCGTTGAGACCGCGGCGGCGCTGGCGGAGGTCGTCGCCCGCTTCGCCGGCGGCACGGGACCGGTCGCCGTCGACGCCGAGCGGGCGTCGGGCTACCGCTACTCCCAGCGCGCCTACCTGGTGCAACTGCGGCGTGAGGGCTCCGGCTCCGCGCTCATCGACCCGATCGCGTGCCCCGACCTGTCGCTGCTCGGCAAGGTGCTGCAGGACGCGCCGTGGGTCCTGCACGCGGCTTCACAGGACATCCCGTGCCTGGCCGAGATCGGCATGACGCCGCCCGAGGTGTTCGACACCGAGCTCGCCGGCCGCCTCGCGGGCTTCGAGCGGGTCGGGCTCGGCGCGATGGTCGAGAACGTCCTGGGCTACCGCCTCGAGAAGGGCCACTCCGCCGCCGACTGGTCCACCCGTCCGCTCCCCCGCGACTGGCTCGTCTACGCGGCGCTCGACGTCGAGGTGCTCCTCGAGCTGCGCGACGCGCTCGAGGACGAGCTGCGCGCGCAGGGCAAGCTCGCGTGGGCGCGCGAGGAGTTCGAGGCGGTCCGCACCGCACCCGGGCCCGCTCCCCGGACCGATCCTTGGCGCCGCACGTCCGGGATCCACCGGCTCCGGACCCGTCGCCAGCTCGCCGGGGTCCGTGCGATGTGGGAGGTCCGCGACGCGATGGCACGCCGCCGGGACACCGCGCCCGGCCGCATCCTGCCCGACGCCGCGATCGTCAGCGCAGTCGTTGCGGCACCGGCCACCCCGGCCGACCTGATGGCGCTGCCGGTCTTCGGCGGCCGCTCGACGCGCCGGCACGTCGACACCTGGTTCGGTGCGCTGGCCAAGGCCGCGGCCCTTCCGGACGAGGCGCTCCCGCAGCCGGTACCGGCGGGTGACGGGCCGCCGCCGCCGAACCGCTGGGCCGAGCGCGACCCGGTCGCCGCCAAGCGGCTCGCACGGGCACGCGGTGCGGTCACCGAGCTGTCCGAGAGCCACACGATCCCGGCGGAGAACCTCATCCCGCCGGAGGCCGTGCGCCGGCTGGCGTGGACGCCGCCCGCGGACCTCTCCGTCGAGTCCGTGTCGGCTGCCCTCACCACGTGGGGCGCCCGCTCCTGGCAGGTGGGTCTGGTCGCCCCGGCCCTGGCCGAAGCGCTGCCCGAGCCCCTCGTGGCCGAGTGATCACGCTCGCGCCCATGACGCTCGACCTGGCCCGCAAGGTCCTCGCCTTCGAGCCGTTCGACGAGCCGCACGCCGGCGACTGGCCGCACGAGGACACCTTCGACGCCCTCCGGATGTTCGAGGGCGGTCCCGGGACCTTCGCGATCCTGCAGGACGGGGTCATCGTCGGGGACTGCGGCTGGTTCGGGCCGCCCGACGAGGACGGCGAGGTCGAGGTCGGGTACGGACTGGCTGCCTCGGCCCGCGGTCGCGGACTGGGTACGGAGGCAGTGCGGCTGCTCGTCGACTGGGTGAAGACCGAGGGCGGCGCGCGGACGGTGCGCGCGGAGGTGCTGCCCGGGAACGAGCCGTCGCTTCGACTGCTGGCGCGACTGGGCTTCGAGGACATCGGCGAGCGCGCCGGGCACCGCATACTCGTGCTGTGACCACCGAGGCCTTCGCCGCGCTTGCCGTCGTGGAGTCGCTGGTCGCGACCTCTGAGGACCGGCTCGTGGTGCTGGCCCGCGAGTCGGTCGCGGCCGTGCTGGTGGGCGCCCCTCCGGTCGAGCCGTCGGTCGCGTCGGGCTTCGCCCAGCAGATGACGCTGGACGTCGCGTCAGTCTCCGACGCCGACCGGGCTGCAGCGCTGGACGCACTGGGGCGGGACGCGTTCGGGTTCGTGCAGGCGGTCTACGTCGCCGACATGGGGACGCGGGTCCGGCGGGCCCTGGCCCAGCTGCTCGGCGTGACGCTGCCGCACCCATCCGCCGTCGACGGGGCGCTGTGGCCGGCGATCGAGGACTTCATGCGGTGCGTCGCGCGGCTGTCCGCCCTCGATCCCGTGACGACGGAGCTGGTGCGGCTCCGCGGTGCGCGGGCGCACGACTGCCGGCTGTGCCAGTCGCTGCGTGATACCCGTGCCCTCGAGGCCGGGGCGTCGGAAGCGCTGCTGGCCGGCAGGGGTCTGACCTCTCGGCAGCAGGCGGCTGTCGAGCTGGTGGACGCGATGATCTGGACGCCAACCGCCTTCCCGTCGTCGGTGGTCTCCGCCGTACGAGCGGAGCTCTCGGACGAGGAGGTCGTAGAGGTCGTCCTCGACGTGATGCGCAACGCCGGCAACAAGGTCGCCGTCGCGCTCGGCGCCGATGCGGCGCGGGTGACCGAGGGGGTCGAGCTCTACACGGTGAACGCCGAGGGCGACCCGGTCTACAGCGGGGCTACCCGCCGCTGATCCGCGGTTCAGCCCGTCATCTGCGCAGACGAGACCGGACGCCCCTGTCGGCGAGCGCGGCTCGAAGGTCGTGGTGCGACAACTTGAGGCCGTCATCGGATAGACATGCGGGCGTGCCGACGCAGCTGCTGTTGCCGTTCGTGCTCGTGTCGTTCTCGGCCAACTCGCTCATCACCCGGTACGTCGTCCGTGGTCACCTCCTCGACGCGGGGCTGGTGACGGCGGTCCGGTTCCTGGCCGGCGCGCTGGCCCTGGCTGTGCTGGCGGCGAGCAAGGGTGAGCGCCCGCGAGCTGGGCGCACCCACCTGCTCCCCGCCCTGTGGCTGGGGCTGTACGCGGTCTGCATCTCCTACGGCTACGAGCACATCGGTGCCGCCGCGGGGACGTTCGTGTTCTACGCGACGGTGCTCATCACCCTCGCGGTGTACGACCTGGCGCACCGCACGGAGGTACCGGCTCGTCGTCTCGCAGGTGCCGGCGTGGCGCTCGCTGGGCTGGGAGTGCTCGCGTCGTCGAACGTCGGGAGCGTGACGCCGCTCGGAGTCGGGTTGCTGGCCGCGACGGGTGCGGCCTGGGGTCTCTACACGGCGGCGGGGCGGTCGATGGGTGATCCGCGGATCGCGTCGACCGGCAACTTCCTCGTGCTGGCAGCGGTTCTCGTCATCCCGACCGTCTTCCTTGCCACCTCCGACGTCACCGTCACGGGCGAGGGCCTGGCGTGGTCGGCAGTGATGGGCGCCGGCACGACCGCGTTCGCGTACGTCGCCTGGTACGCGTGCCAGCGAGCGCTCTCGGCGACGTCTGCCGGGACCGTCCAGCTGGTCATCCCGGTCCTCACCGCTGTCGGCGCGGTGCTCTTGCTCGACGAGCGGTTCACGACGCAGCTCACCATCGCCGCCGTCCTCGTCGGTGCGGGCATGGTGCTCGCCCGGCCGCGCAAGGCATGACGCGGTACTGGGTCAGCGGCAACAGCGGCTCCGGCAAGACGACGCTGTCGGCGGAGCTGGCACGACGCTTGGGCATCCCCCACATCGAGCTGGACGGCCTGTTCCACCAGCCAGGGTGGGGCCAGCAGGACACGGCCGTGTTCGTGGCAGAGGTGCTCGCGGCGACCGCCGGCGAGGCGTGGGTCCTCGACGGGAACTACCGAGGACGGCTCACGGGTCAGGTCGAGGCGGACGTCTACGTGTGGCTCGACTACCCGCGGTGGATCACGTTCCCGCGGGTGCTGCGACGGACGCTGCGCCGCGTGCTCCTGCGCGAGGAGCTGTGGAACGGCAACCGCGAGGTCTGGCGCAACGTCCTGAGCCGGGACCCTGAGACCAGCATCCTGCGCTGGTCGTGGACGCAGGACCAGCCGTACCGGCAGCTCTTCGAGGGCCTGGTGGACGAGCGCTGGGTGCGGCTGCGCACGCCCCGTGAGACGCGGCTGTGGCTGGACGCGGTCACACGCTGACCGGGAGCTCCTCGATGCCGCTGATGAAGGCGTTGGGCCTGCGGGGCAAGGGATCTGACGTGGTCAGGGCCATCTCGGGGAAGCGCGGGAGCAGCTGCTCGAGCAGGACCCGCGTCTCGAGCCGGGCGAGGTAGGCGCCCATGCAGAAGTGCGGCCCGGCACCGAACGCGAGGTGGTCGTTGGGGTTGCGCGCAGGGTCGAAGACGTCGGGGCTGGTGAAGACGTCCGGGTCACGGTTGGCCGACTCGTAGAGCAGCAGGGCCTGGTCGCCCGCGGGGATCGTCACACCGGCGATCTGGGTGTCGGCCGTGAGGGTGCGGCACATGTTCTTGATGGGCGAGACCCACCGCAGCATCTCCTCGACCGCCGTCGGGACGGCCGTCGGATCGGCCGCGAGCGAGTCCCAGTGCCGGCGGTCGCGGAGCAGCTGCTCGACTCCCCCGGCGATGACGTGCCGGGTCGTCTCGTCACCCCCGATGAGGACGAGCAGCGTCTCGCTGATGATCTGGTCGTCGGTCAGCTTGGCCCCGGCGACCTCGGCGTGGACGAGCGTGCTGATGAGGTCGTCGGCCGGGAAGTCCCGGCGAGCGTTGATGAGGCTGGTGGCGTAGTCGCGGAAGCCGGTGATGGCGTCGAACGTCCGCTGCAGCGTTTCGGGACTCCGGTCGCCCTGTCCGGCGAGCATGTCCTCGCTCCAGTCGAGGAGCTGCTTGCGGTCGTCCGGGGGGATGCCGAGCAGGTCGCCGATCACGTAGAGGGGGATCAGCGCCGCGACCTCGCTGACGAAGTCCCCTCCCTCGAAGTCGTCCAGCAGGTCGGTCACGATCTGGGTGACCTGCGGCTCGAGCGCCGCGATCCTCCTCGGCGTGAAGCCCTTGCTGACCAGGGACCTGCGCAGCAGGTGGTCCGGCTCGTCCATGTCGATCATGTGGCCCAGGGGGCCGGTCAGCGGCCGTGATCCCCCGGCGCTGCTGAAGAGGTCGGCGCGGCGGCTCGCGAAGGAGACCGCCTCGTAGGACGCGAGGCCCCAGAGGCCCGACTCGTCCTTGAAGACGGGGGACTCGCGGCGCCAGCGGTCGTAGGCCGCGTGCGGGTCGTCCGCGTAGAAGGCACCGTCCAGGAGCATGCTCCGAACGTATCGGTACTGCCCACTGTGCGGGCTTCCCGCGTGGATGCGAGCGTGAGCTCCGCACAGTCACGCAGGTGCGGACGCATCACCCCGCCGGGGCGGCTACCAGCCGCGGAGGTCGACGGGCCAGGTCTCGAGGACGTCGTCGCCGTCGACGAGGTGCATCTCGGCGTGCAGCGCGACGGTCGGGTCGATGTGGGAGGGGATGACCCGGATCCGGTCACCGACGGCGAAGTCCTTGCCGTCGGCCGAGAAGACGGTGTGCTCGTCGGCGCAGTACCAGACCGAGGCGCCCTCGATCGTGGGGTTGCCGTGGTCCATGCCGAGCGCCTTCAGACCGAGGTCGGCGACGAACCAGCCGGCCTCGTTGGCGCTGATGATCGTGGCGAGGATCGTGAGGGCCTGCTGGAACGGCGCGTGGGCGTGCGCGTAGGTCGTGTCCATGAGGCAGTAGGAGCCGGCCTGGATCTCGTTGGCCCAGGTGTTGACGTGAAAGGTGCCCGTGCCGCCGGCGGAGACGAGGTCGCCGCCGACATCGGCGGAGGCCTTGAGCAGCAGCGCCATGCACTCCTCGACCTGGCGGCGCTTCTCCTCGGTCTCCTCGACGAGCATCACGTGGCCCTCGTAGCCCATGACGCCACGTACCTCGAGGCCCTTGGAGCGCGCGTAGTCGGCGAGCTGGCCAGCCTTCTCGGGGGCCACGCCGCACCGGGGAAGGCCGACGTTGACGTCGATGAGGACCTCCCGGACTCCCCCGGCAGCAGCGGCGTCGACGGTGATCGCGCTGTCGACGGCAACCGTGACGCGGGCGTTGTCGAGGGCGCCGAGCCGCCGGCAGTCGAGCACCTCGTTGGCGAGCAGCAGGTCGTCCCCCAGGCCGGCAGCCGCCATGCCCTCGACCTCGCGCACGGTGGCGCAGGTGAAGCCGGTGTGGCCGAGCGCGTGCATGCGCCGCGCCAGCTCGGTCGTCTTGAACGCCTTGACGTGCGGGCGCAGCCTCGTGCCGGGCAGGGCCTCGGCCATCTTCGCCAGGTTGGCGTCGAGCAGGTCGCGCTCGACGACGAGCGCGGGCGTGGTGAGGTCGGAGAGCTTCACGAGATGACCACCAGGGTGAGGATCGCAAGGAGCAGGACGTTGGCCATGGTGGCCGCGATGACAATCGCCATCAGCCGGTCGTCGGGGTCGTCCCAGGAGCGCAGGGAGACGACGTCGTCGGACGCGGGGGTGCTGCACACGGGGCAGCGGTTCTTGGTCAGCCTCGGGGCGTAGGGCGCGGTGCACTTCGTGCACGTGATGCGCTCGAGCGTGGTGCTCATGGGGTCCTCCCGAGCTGGACGAGGCGCCGGCGCCGCTCCACGAACCCGTAGAGCGTGGCGGTGCCGAGGGAGAGCATCTGCCAGCCGGCGAAGGCGAGCAGCGCGGTCTTGTCGCTGATGCGGCGGCCGTTGACCTCGAAGGCGACGGACTGGTTGGGCTGGAGCACCTGCGGGGGCTGCTGCACCGGACCGGGCAGCGTGCCCGGGATCGCAGGGGTGCCCGGGATGACGGTCGTGACCGACGTCGGCGGCTGCGCGGTCGTACCCGGGTCCGAAGAAGGCTCCACGACCGGGGCGCTGGGGATCGCGAGGGCGTCGAGCTCGGTGAGGCTGATGCCGCCGAGGGTGATGGTGAGGCTGTTCGCGGAGACGCCACCGGGCAGGTCCGGCGTCTTCATGACGATCTCGACGCCGCCGGTGCTCGCCTCCGCCGACCGGCCGGTGTGCTTCTGGGTGCCGCCGAGGGTGTGCACCTGCGTGATGCCGGCGCCTGCGAGGACCCCGTTCACGGTGTCGGTCGCCTGGGACAGCGTCGTGCCCGGGACGAGGGGGGTGCCGGCCGCGACGACGCCGTCGTTGGTGATGGCCACCTGCTGCCCCGCGACGGTCGCGCCGCTGATCACGAGGTCCTGCTTCGCCGTGTGGGTGTCGTGGTCGGCGGTGACCGACGCCGTGCCGACCACCCCCTGGATCTTCAGCACGCCGGCCAGGTCGACGTCGCTGACGGTCACCTTGGCGTCCTGCTTCGCGGTCCCCTTGCCGAGGTCGATGTCCTGGTGGACCGCGCTGGTGCCGGGGCCGACGTCGAACAACGGGGAGATCGAGTAGCGGGCGGCCTGGGCCAGCCCCTCGGCGTGGGTCGGGGAGACCTTGGCGTCGGCGTTCGCGGCGCCCAGGTAGACCGGCGGCGAGTCGACGGGATCGCCCACGTTGAACGAGGCGCTGGTGTCGCCGGGGTAGCGGGCCTCGGCCTCGAGCGTGCCGACGACGGTCTGACCAGCAGCGCCGTTCACCTGGCCGGCACCGGTGTGGAAGAGCGTCCCGGGCTCCTGCGGCGCGGCGACGACGGCTGCCGACGGTGAGGAGTCGAGCTGGGCACTGACGTAGGCGGATCCCGTGTCGAGCGTGACCAGACCGCCGGAGGCACCGACGACGCCGTCCGTGCGACCTGCCGCGGCGATGGCCGTGAGGCCCGCCTGGTCGTAGACCGGGTCACCTGCGGCGTCGACCGGGCGGACGAACCCGAGCACGAGCGCCAGTGGCACGACGGTGGTGGCGACGAAGAGGCGCTTCACGAGCCCAGCGCCTTCTCGAGGATCTCCTGCGCGAGCTCGTCGGCAGTGCGGCCCTGCTCGGCGGCCATCCGCTCGAGCCGGCGGACGTCGACGCCGGCGAGCGACACGGGCACCCTCTGCCGGGCGTCCCTCGGCGCCTTGGGCAGGTCGGCGCCGCTCTCGGAGCCGAGGTAGGCCGCGCCGATGTCCTCGGCCGACAACTCCGAGGGCCTGCCGGCTGCAGCGACGGTGCCCTGTTCGATCACCACCGCCTGGTCGGCGACCTTGAGCGCCTGGCCGACGAACTGCTCGACCATGACGACCGCCATGCCCTTGTCCGCCAGCCG
>JAODNF010000113.1 GCA_025464915.1 Frankiales bacterium
GTCGCTGGCCGGCGCACTGCCCAGGCTGCTCGGGGGCGCGGGCACCGCGGCCGGGCCGTCGACCAGGGCCCAGACCGTGTCGCCGCACCTCGCGACGACCGGCGTCGACCCCCTGGCGCGGCTGCGCACCCCCACGGGCCTGGCAGGGTGCATCGCGTCGCTCACCGGACCCGACGACAGCGGGCTCCCGCTGGCTCTGGACTACGCGTCGTTCGAGGGCAAGCCGGCGCTCGTCGTCCTGCTGCCCGACAACCGGCCGAGCAAGGTCGACTTCTGGGTGGTCGGCCCGACCTGCACGCAGGCCGAGTCGGCGCTGCTCTACTACGCCCGGGTGGACCGGCCTACCTAGCTGTCTTCGGCGGCAGGGTCCACAGCCAGCAGGCGCCGACCGCGACGGCGTAGGGGATCAGGACGTCGGTCGACGTCGAGAACACCGTGAAGGTGCCCTCCTTCACGAAGCCGAACGCGCAGCCGAGCAGCGCGTACAGCGCCGCGACCAGCCGGGTACGGGTGCCCTCGGTCCCGCGGGGCTGGCCCGAGGCGGACAGCGTCGCACCACCGACCACGGCGCCGAGGATCGCCGGGGCGGCGTACTCGAAGAGGTCCGCCTGGACGTACTCCGCCACGACGAAGCCCCACAGCGTGGCCGCCAGGTGCGCCGCGACGAGCCCGCGCACCCGCAGCTCGAGCAGGCTCGGGGCCACGTGCGCCCGGCTCTCGGTCACGCCGTGGCAGACGGCGCAACCACCGCCGCGGGCCTCCGCGGCGTCGGCGCCGCAGCGGGACCGCTCGCAGACCGGGCACGTGTCGACGGCGGGCCGACCGGGGTGGGCAGCGCAGCGCTGCTGGGTCGGGGTGGGCGGCACGGCACCATCCTGTCATCCGGAACAGCCGTCACTACGCTGTCGTTCTCCCAGCACCACCCATTGAGAGGTCACACGTGAGCGCGCACAAGGCGATCGTCATCGGCTCCGGTCCCGCGGGCTACACCGCTGCCATCTACCTGGCGCGCGCCGGCCTCGAGCCGGTCCTGTTCGAGGGCGCCGTCACGGCCGGCGGTGCGCTCATGAACACGACCGACGTGGAGAACTTCCCGGGCTTCCCGGACGGCGTCATGGGCCCGGACCTGATGGACAAGCTGCGGTCGCAGGCGGAGCGCTTCGGCACCGTCTTCGTCACCGACGACGTCACGTCGGTCGACCTCACCGTGTCGCCGAAGGTCGTCAAGGTCGGATCCTCCGACAGTGCTGAGACCTACACGGCCGACGCCGTCGTCCTCGCGATGGGCTCCGCCTACCGCGAGCTCGGCGTGCCCGGTGAGAAGGAGCTGTCCGGGCACGGCGTCTCCTGGTGCGCGACCTGCGACGGGTTCTTCTTCCGCGAGCAGGACATCGTGGTGGTCGGCGGCGGCGACAGCGCCCTTGAGGAGGCGACGTTCCTCACCCGCTTCGCCACGTCCGTGACGATCGTGCACCGCCGGGACTCCCTGCGCGCGTCGAAGATCATGCAGGACCGGGCGTTCGGCATGGAGAAGATCCGCTTCGCCTGGGACAGCGAGGTGGTGTCCGCCAACGGCGAGGGAAAGCTCGCGTCCGTGACCCTGCGCAACCTCAAGACCGGTGACACCTCCGACCTCGAGGCGACCGGCCTGTTCATCGCCATCGGGCACGACCCGCGCTCGGACCTCGTGAAGGGCCAGGTCGACCTCGACGACGAGGGCTACGTCATGGTCCAGGGCCGCTCCACCAGCACCAACCTCGACGGCGTCTTCGCAGCGGGCGACCTGGTCGACCACACCTACCAGCAGGCCATCACCGCGGCCGGGTCCGGCTGCGCCGCAGCCCTCGACGCCGAGAAGTACCTCGCCGCCCTGGGTGAGTGACAGGGGGGAATGAGCCTCCCGGCGACTACGTTCTTGCTGACACCGACAACACAGGAGCTTTGATGGGCGCCAACACCAAGACCGTCACCGACGCCACCTTCGTCAGCGACGTGCTCGAGAGCGACAAGCCGGTCCTCGTCGACTTCTGGGCGGAGTGGTGCGGGCCGTGCAAGATGGTCGCCCCCGTGCTCGAGGAGATCGCCGGCGAGAACGTCGACAAGATCTCGATCGTCAAGCTCAACATCGACGAAAACCCCGGCGCCGCCCGCGACTACCAGATCATGTCGATCCCGACGATGGCCGTCTTCCAGGGCGGCAAGCTCGTGAAGTCGATCGTCGGTGCGAAGCCCAAGGCCGCGATCCTCAAGGACCTCGCGCCCTACCTCTAGTCAGTCCGCGACAGGCCGGGACCAGCAGCTCATCGCTGCGGCCCGGCCTTCGTGCATGCTGGAGCCTGATCCTGGGGAGGGTTGCTCTCGTGCCTGTGTTCCGCCTCGGCTCCGACGGCCCCGCCGTCGGGGAGATCCAGGCAGCCCTCGTGCACCTCGGCATGCTCACGGCGGCAGACCGCGCCGGGTTCGACCAGCAGACCGACTGGGCGGTGCGCGAGTTCCAGCAGAACCGGGGCCTGGTCGTCGACGGCATCGTCGGCCCGGAGACGTGGGGAGCCCTGCAGGCGGCCCGGCTGTCGCTGGGGGACCGGCTGCTGTCCCTCGCGGGCAAGCCGTTCGCCGGTGACGACGTCGCCGCGCTGCAGGAACGGCTGGCCGAGCTGGGCTTCGACACCGGCCGCGTCGACGGCATCTTCGGCGTGCAGACCGAGGTCGCGCTGCGCGGGTTCCAGCGCGAGTACGGCCTGGTCCCCGACGGCGTCTGCGGGCCCTCGACGCTGCGCGCCCTCAAGCAGCTCGGCCGGCTCGTGACCGGCGGGCGCCCCCAGCAGCTGCGCGAGTCCGAGCAGCTGCACCGGTCCGGCGCGGCGCTCGCCGGCAAGGTCGTGGTCATCGACCCGGCGCACGGAGGCCACGACCAGGGTGCACAGGGCCACGGCCTCGACGAGGCGTCGGTGGTCCTCGACCTCGCCGCCCGGCTCGAGGGACGGCTCACCGCCGTCGGCGTCCGGACCCTGGTGACCCGCGGCGCCGACAGCTGCCCGACCGACACCGAGCGCGCGGCGCTGGCCAACGAGGTCCGCGCCGACCTCGTCCTCAGCCTGCACGTGGACCGCTCGGACTCCTCGCACTGCCAGGGCGTCGCGACCTACCACTTCGGCACCGGCTCGGGCGCCACCTCGACAGTGGGCGAGCGACTGGCCTCGCTCGTGCAGCGCGAGGTGGCCGCGCGCACCGACCTCGTCGACTGCCGCGTCCACGCCAAGACCTGGACGCTGCTGCGGATGACCCAGATGCCCGCTGTCCGCCTCGAGCTCGGTCACCTCTCGCACCCGGGCGACGCCGCCCGGCTCGCCGACCCGGCGTTCCGCGACGTCGTGGCCGAAGCCGTGCTCGTCGCCGTCCAGCGGCTCTACCTCCCGCTCGACCAGGACCCCCCGACCGGGGTCCTGCGCCTCCCGGACTTCGCCTCCCTCTGACCCGTGAGTGGCTACAGCACTTCGGTTTTCCCGCTGGTTCTCGAAGTGCTGTAGCCACTCACGGGGGAGAGTCAGGAGCCGCGGCTGGAGCTGGTGGGCTGCGGGGCGGGGCCGGTCGCCGGGGTCGCGCAGGCCCTGGCCCAAGCGGTCCGCGGTACACCGAGGGAGCGGGTCTGCACGTCGCCCGCGCTGTCGGTGAGCTCGAGGACCAGCTCGGGGATCGCGCCGGCGCAGCTGACGGGGATCGTGCCGGTGACCTCCGCCCCGACCTGGCTCAGCACGACCAGCCTCGAGCCGACCTTCAGCACCGGGTCGCGGCCGCCCGTGATCGTCGCGCGCACGACCAGCTGGTGCGAGCCGCTCGCGTAGGTCGTGACCCGGATCGCGGTGACCGTCAGAGCGGGGGTCGTCGGGGACGGCGTCCCCGACGGGGACGGTCCTGACGCCGCACGACCTGGCTCGTCGTCCCCGACGAAGGCGGCCGACACGACAGCAGAGACCAGGACCGCACCGATGGCGGCCAGCAGCCAGCCCTCGACCCTGCGCACGCAGGACATCCTGCCCCGGAACGCCTCAGACCGGTCGGAGGAGCGGGTCGGTCATCGAGCCGAGCAGCTTCTCGAGCGCGACCTCGACGTCCTCGCGCCACGACACGGCGCTCTTGAGCTCGAGCCGCAGCCGCGG
>JAODNF010000122.1 GCA_025464915.1 Frankiales bacterium
CGCCCCGGTCCCGACGACGACGACCTCGTAGTCCTCGATCACGTCCTGCTCCTCAGCTCCCGGAAGTGGGTCACTTCTTGTCGGGGAGCGGGATGCTCTGCGTGCTGCCGGCCCCCTTGTGCTGGGCGATGCTCTGCTCGACCAGGTTGTTGAACGCCGCAGCCCTGGGCCAGCCGACGTAGTGCGCGAGGAAGACGGCGATCTCCCGCAGCTGGTCGGGGGTGAACTCCTCGCGCGCCAGCGCGGCGTTGAGCTGGACCGGCAGGACTGCTGTCTCACCGAGCGCGGCGATGGCGCCGAAGAGCATCAGCCGCCGCTCGCGGACGGTCAGGCCCTCACGGGTCCAGATGTCGCCGAACAGGTGCTCCGCGGTGACGCTGAAGAACTCACCGGGGATGTCGGGGACCTGCCCCCACGAGTAGACGTCGCCCATCATCGCCATGCCCCGCTCGCGGCGGCTCTGCTCGGTCATGCGCTCTCCTCGCCGTGCGGGACGCCGACGGCCGCGGCGATCTGGGTGAGCGCGTAGCGCGCTACGGGGGTGTCTACACCGAGCTGCTCGCCCATCGCGACGGCAAGGGCGAGGTCCTTCTCCCCCAGCGCGCTGGCGTGCTCGAAGATCGGCCGGAGGAAGTCGTCGGCCGCGATGGGCTCCGTCGTCTGCCGGATCATCACCGAGGAGGCTCCGCCGGTGATGCTGTCCGAGAGCTTCACCACGGCGGCCAGCTTGCGCAGGTCGATGCCGGCAGCCTCCGCGAGCCGTTGCGCCTCCGCCGCAGCGACGAACCCGGCGTACGTGATGAGGTTGCGAGCCAGCTTGCACCGGGTGCCCGCCCCGGCGGGACCGACGTGCAGGACCAGCTCGGCCCAGTGCGAGAAGACCGGCTTCACCAGCTCGTACGCCTCTCGCTCGGCGCCCACCATGACGGCGAGCCGCCCCTCTGCTGCGCCCATAGGGCCGCCCGAGACGGGGGCGTCGACGACGTGCACGTCCTTGTCGCCTGCCGCCGCCGCCAGCTCTGGCGCGGTGTGGGTGTCGATCGTCGAGTGGATCGCGATGACGGTGCCCGGCGTCGCGTGCTCGAGCAGCTCCGACACGACGTCTCGCACCTGTTGGTCGGTCAGCACGACGATCGAGATCACGTCGCACTCGACGGCCAGGTCCTTCAGGGTGCCGGAGCGGGCGCCCTTCTCGACGTACGGCGCCGTCGCCTCCTCGCGGATGTCGTGGACGAGCAGGTCGTCGTGCGGCAGCCGGGTGGCCATCTGGCCACCGATGTTGCCGAGCCCGATGAAGCCGACGGTCATGAGCGGAAGATCTGTCCGCCGTCGACGTTGAGGATCTGGCCCGTGATCCAGCGCGCCTCGTCAGACAGCAGGAACAGGCAGGCTCCGACGAGGTCGTCCGGTGTGCCGACGCGCTTGATGGCGAGGGACTCGACGATCGGGTTGATCATGTCGCCGGCCGTCTTGCGCGTGGCCTCGGTGTCGATCGGTCCTGGCGCGATGGCGTTGACGCGGATGCCCTGGCCGCCCAGCTCATGGGCGAGCTGCTGGGTGAGGCCGTTCACACCGACCTTGGCCAGGCCGTAGAAGGCGGCGTAGAGCCAGGCAGCGGTCGAGCTCTGGTTGACGATGGCACCGCCCCCGCGCTTGCGCATGCTGCCGACGCACGCCCGGGTGCACAGCAGCACGCCGTCCATGTTCACCGACATGAACCTCTTGTAGTAGTCCCAGTCGACGTTGCACAGCGAGTTGAACTCCATCTCGCCGTAGATGGCGGCGTTGTTGACCAGCAGGTCGATGCCGCCGAGCTCCTCCTTCGCGAAGGCAGCCATCGCCTTCGTCGAGTCCACGTCGGAGACGTCGACCTTCACGGCTCTGGCCTGACCGCCGTCCGCCACGATCTTCTCGGCGACGGTGGTGGCGAGGTCGATGTTGAGGTCCGCGACCACGACGGTCGCGCCCTTCTTGGCGAGGGCGGTGGCGTAGGCCTCGCCGATGCCCTGGGCGGCGCCTGTGACGATGGCGACCTTGTTCTCGAAGCTCATGGCGTTAGCTCCCTGCGGGGACGGCGACGGACTGGATCTCGGTGTACTCCTCGAAGCCGGCCACGCCCATCTCGCGGCCGATCCCGGACTGCTTGAAACCGCCGAACGGGACGTCGGCGCCATACCAGAGGCCGCCGTTCACACCGACCGTGCCGGTGCGGAGGCGGGCCGCGATGTCCTGTGCCCGTTGGACATCCGCGCCGTAGACCGCGCCGGACAGTCCGTAGTCGCTGTCGTTCGCGATCTCGACGGCGTGGTCGACCGAGTCGTACGGGATCGCCGTCAGGACCGGCCCGAAGACCTCCTCGCGCGCGATCTCGGCCGTGTTGTCGACCCCGACGACGAGCGTCGGCTCGATGAAGAAGCCCTTGTCGCGGTCGGCACGCTTCCCGCCGGTGACGAAGGTCGCGCCCGCTTCGCGGGCGCGGGTGAGGAACCCCTCGATCCGGTCGCGCTGGCGGGCGCTGATGACCGGCCCGCACACCGTGCCCGGGTCGGCCGGGTCGCCGGCTCCGAGCGCCTCCAGCGTCGCGGCGAGCGTCTCGACTCCCTCGTCGAAGCGGCTGCGCGGCAGCAGGACGCGGGTGGTGAGGGCGCAGCCCTGGCCGGCGTGCACGATGCCGCTGAACCCGGCGAAGCCCATCGCCTCGCCGAGCTTGTCGTCATCGAGCGCGATGAACGCCGACTTGCCGCCGAGCTCCAGGAACACCTTCTTCAGAGTGTCTGCGGCCGAGCGCATCACCGCCCGCCCGGTGCTGGTGGAGCCGGTGAAGGACACCAGGTCGACCCGCGGGTCGGTCGAGAGCATCGCGCCGATCGCGTGGTCCTGGGAGGTGATGACGTTGACGACGCCCGGCGGGATGTCGGTCTTCTCGGCGATCAGCTGCCCGAGCGCGGTCGCGCACCAAGGCGTGTCGGGAGCGGCTTTGAGGACGACCGTGCAGCCGGCAGCGAGCGCCGGGCCGAGCTTCGCGAGGTTGATCTGGTGCGGGAAGTTCCAGGGCGTGATGGCGCCGACCACACCGGCCGGCTGCCGACGCGTGTAGCGGCGGCTCTTGATCCCCATCACCTCGGACTCACCAAGGTCCGTGACCCACTCATAGGACTCGGCGAGGTCGGCCGCCCAGCCGAGGTCGGCCACCGGCCCCTCCTGGTGGGCGCCGTAGGTCAGCATGACCGGTGCCCCGACCTCGGCGACCGTGGTCGCGCGCAGCTCCTCGGCTGCCTCGACCAGTGCGTCGCGCAGCTGGCGGATGCAGGTGGCGCGGAAGGCCGGGTCGGTCGCCCACGTGCCCGTGTCGAAGGCGCGTCGGGCGGCACCGATCGCGGCGTCGAGGTCCTCCACACCGGCGTCCGCCGCCGTGCCGAGCACGTCCTCGGTGGCAGGGTTGATCGTCTCGAAGACCCGACCGCTCGCCGCCGGCACGAGCTTGCCGTCGATGAGCAGGTGCTCCTGCTTCAGCATCAGATGCGTCCCGCCTCGTTGGGCCAGAGCGGCTCAGGCAGCTCCGACGGCTTGTAGTGGCCGGGCTCACGAACGCCCTTCATGCCGTTCTCGATGCGCTCGACCATGCCCTGCGACAGCTGGCCGTTGCCGATCATCTCCAGGAAGATCGTGCCCGCGTTCATGTGGTCGTAGAAGTCGCGCTGCCAGGTGAAGGCGCCGTCGGCGTAGCCGAACAGCGAGCCCCCGAGGCCCTCGATGACGTAGTTGGTGCCGTCGGCCCGGGTCTCGGACGACACTTGCTTCCAGAAGCCGAGGATCAGGCCCTGCCTGTCGTCGATCATCGTGAACTGGTAGGGGTAGGTCCAGCCGTCGAGACCACGCATCTCGAGCCCGAGCGCGACGTCTCGGATCTCCTCGCGGCTCATCGCCATGAACGAGTCCTTCGGGCCGCTGTTCCACCCGTAGGTCGCGTCCTGCGCGTAGAAGTCGGCCAGGATCCCCCAGTCGCCCTTCTCCTCCGCGAGCCGGTTGGCCTCGAGCCACCGCTCCCAGAAGGCCTCCATCTCGGCTCGGTCTGCCATGTCAGTCCTCTTCCAGCGCTAGGGCCCCGGTGGGGCAGTGGCGTACGGCGAGGCGCACGGCCTCGAGGTGGCTCGCGGTGATGTCACCGATGAGCTGAACGGTGCCGTGCTTGGGCACCTCGAAGACGTCAGGCGCCTCCAGGGAGCACATCGCGTGTCCCTGGCACAGGTCCTCGTCCACGACGATGCGGGGCACTCACAGCTCCCGCGGCGTGACGGAGACCTGGCAGGGCTGCTGCAGCTGGATCACCATCTTCGAGTAGTCGTCGCGGTAGGTCTCCGACGGCTGGGCCATCTCGAAGCGGAACTGCCGCAGCAGCACCAGGAAGATGGCCTTCAGCTGCATCTGCGCGAAGGCGGCACCGACGCAGCGGTGCTTGCCGCCGCCGAACGGGATCCACGCCCACGGGTTGGCCCGGTCCTCGTTGCGCGGCTCGAGGTAGCGCTCCGGGTCGAAGGCGTTCTCGTCCGGGAAGTGCTCGCCCAGGCGGTTGCTGACCGCCGGGGAGGCGGCCACGAGCTCGCCCGTGCGGATCTGGAAGCCGCTCACCTCCAGGTCCTCCTGCGCCACCCGCAGCAGCAGGATCAGGGGCGGGTGCAGGCGCAGCGCTTCCTTGATGCAGGCGTCGAGCAGCGGGATCTCACGCAGCGCCTGGAAGGACACGGAGCCGCCGCCCTCGAAGAGCCCGTCGATCTCGGCGACGACGTTCGCCATGGTGTCGGGGTCCCGCAGCAGCTCGATGAGGGTCCATGCCGCAGTGCCCGAGGTCGTGTGGTGCCCGGCGAACATCATCGAGATGAACATGCCGGTGATCTCATCGGCGGTGAAGCGCGGCGTCTTGTCCTCGTTCTTGATGGACATCAGCACGTCGAGCAGGTCTCGGTCCTCATCCGTGTAGGCGCCACGGGTCGCCATGATGGCTTCGACGAGCTTGACGATCTCGACGCGCGCCTCGTCGCGACGGCGGAACGACTCGATCGGCGCGTAGGCGTCGACGTAGGCGAGGGCGTCGGTGCCCTTCTCCAGGTCGTGGTAGAGGTGAGCGAAGCGGCCGTCGAGCTGCTCGCGGAACTTCTTGCCGACCAGGCAGGACGACGACGTGTAGATCGTCAGCTCGGCGAAGAAGTCGAGCAGGTCGATCTCACGACGCGACTTCCAGCCGGCCACGGCGCGCTCGACCTCGGCCGCGATGACCTCCGCGTGCCCGACCATCTGGTCGCCGCGCAGGGCTGTGGAGCGGATCATCTCGCCGCGTCGCTCCGGCGGTGCGTCGAAGACGACGCCCTGTCCGAAGATCGGCGTCATGAAGGGGTAGGCCGCCGCCTGGTCGAGGAGCCCGTCAGGGGTGCGGAAGTACCACTCGTTGGTCTCGGCGCTGGTCAGCAGGACGACGCTGCGCCCGGCCAGGTCGAACGAGCCGACGGGGCCGCACTCGGCGTGCACCCGCCGCAGCAGCCCGATCGGGTCGGTGCGGAGCTCCTCGAGGTGACCGTGCTCGTGCTCGCCGCCGGAGACCCGCGGCGGTGACGTGATGGTGCTCATGGGGCCTTCTTCCGAGGAGGCGGTACGGGTTCGACGTCCACGTAGGCGAACGAGACACCGGGCGGTGCCCCGACGCAGGCAGCGACCGCTGCCGCGATGCCGCTGGGCGCCATGAAGTGCGGATGGCGCGCGAGGCCCCACTTCTTCCAGGACTCGAGGATCTCGCCGGTCCGGGCCGGCTCCCAGTCGAAGCCCATCTCGGTCAGGGTCTGACCGGGTCGGATGCAGGAGACGCGCACGCCCGTGCCCTCGAGCTCGCGCATCAGCACGGTGACCAGGCCCTCCAGCGCGTACTTCGACGAGACGTAGGGCGCGACCCAGGGCCGCGGCTCGCGCACCACCTCCGAGGTGATGAAGCAGAGGTCTCCTCGGCCGCGCTCCACCATCGGCTGTCCGAACGCCTTGGCCAGCGCCTGCGCACCGATGAGGTTGACCTGCAGGTGCTCCAGCAGCGACGCCTCGTCGACCTCGAGCGCCCCGGCCGGCCGGGAGAGCCCGGCGTTGGACACCAGCACGTCGATGTCGCCGACTGCCTCGACGGCCTGCTTGGCGAACGCGTCCCGTGAGGCGGCGTCGGCGAGGTCGAGCGCGAGGGCGTGGGCGGTGTGCCCGTCGGCGCGCAGCTCGTCGACGATCGCCTGGCACTTCTCGACGCGACGGGCCCCCAGGACCACCGGGTAGCCCTGCGAAGCGAGCAGCCGGGCCGTCGCCTCACCGATCCCCGACGAGGCTCCCGTCACGACCGCAGGTCGGGTCACCTGAGGACGACCGTGGACGGCAGGTGCGCGAAGCCGCGTACGTTGACCGAGTGGACCCGCTCGGAGCGGGCCGGGTCCACGTCCCAGTCCTTGACGAGGTTGAGCAGCTCCTCCATCACGACCTTCGCCTCCAGGCGCGCGAGGTTCGCACCCAGGCAGAAGTGCCTGCCGTTGCCGAAGCTCAGCAGGTCGGCAGTGTCACGGCCGAGGTCGTAGACGTCCGGCGAGGCGAAGACGCGAGGATCGCGGTTGGCGGATCCGATGAGCAGCAGGACCCGCTCCCCCGCCAGAAGCTCCTCACCGTGCAGGATGGTGTCGGCACGCAGCGTGCGGGCGATGACCTGCGACGAGGCGTCGTAGCGCAGGGTCTCGTCGACCCACTGCATCATCGAGACGCCGCCGGACAGCACCCGCGCCTTCTGCGACGGGTGCTCGTGCGCCCACCACCACATGTTGCCGAGCAGCTTGGTCGTCGTCTCGTTGCCGGCGACGACCATCAGGAACAGGAAGCCGCACAGCTCCTCGTCCGTGAGGTGCTCACCATCGACATCCACATCGATGAGGGCCGATGTCAGGTCGTCGTGGCGGTGTGTGCGCCGGTCGGCGATGAGCTCCAGGTAGTAGACGATCAGCTGGAGGGACGCAGCCGCAGCCGCAGGGGGTACGTCGGTGACGCCGTCCTCGCGGTGCACGACGAGGTCTGCGAGCCGGCGGAGCTCAGCCCGGTCGGCGTCGGGCACGCCGAGCAGCTCGGACACGACGTCCATGGGGACCTTGCCGGCTAGGTCGTCGATGAAGTCGAGGGTCCCGCCCTCGACGGCGGCGTTCAGGTGCGCGTGGGTGATCTCCCGCACGCGCTCCTCGAGCGCCGCGACGCGGCGCGGCGTGAAGCCCTTGGTCACGAGAGAACGCATCCGGAAGTGCTTCGGGTCGTCCATCGCGAGGAACGACATGACCCGCTCGGCCTGCGGGCCCGTCGCAGCCGGGTCGAGGGAGACGCCGTCGGCGCTCGAGTAGAGGTCCGCCTCGCGGAAGGCGTTCAGGACGTCGGCGTGCTGCGAGAGCGCGACGAAGCCGAGCTCGGTGTTGCGGTAGACCGGCGCCTCGTCACGCAGCCACGCGTAGGTCGGGTAGGGGTCCTCGTGGAACGCGTAGTCGTAGGGGTCGAAGACGCGCTCGGACAGCGTGGTCATCAGCGCTTCTTCTTCCAGGACATCGAGTCGGCGAACTTGGCCATCTCCTCGGCCACCTGCACGTACTCCAGGTAGCCCATCCCTGCGTTGAGCAGCCCACCCGTCAGCATGAACACCAGGGGCGTCCGCGCCTCGTCCGGCACGATCGGCCCGAGGGCGTCGTGCAGCCGTTGGGCCATCAGGGCTCCGACCTGGTCGCGCACGGCGACGACGTCGGGGTCGTGGGCGAGCAGCGCGGTCGTGACGCCGGCGGCCAGCTCCGACTCGTCGGCGAGCGACGTGACGATGGGGAGGACTGCGGCACGCATGCGGTCGCCCGCTGTGGCTCGGGGCCCGACCTCGACCGCCGGCAGGGCCGCCAGCCGGCGCCAGTAGACCTCGGCGAGCAGGTGGTCCTTGCTGGCGAAGTAGTTGTAGGCGCTCGCTGCCGACACACCCGCAGCCTTGGCCACGACCCGCACGGTCAGAGCGTCGTAGCCCGTCACGGCGATGACCTGGGACACGGCGTCCACGAGCTTGGTGGCCATCTCCGGGCGCCGCCCGGACAGCCGGCGGCGCGGGCCCTCGATCGCGGGAGTCGTCAAGGCCTCCTCCTGCTTCCTGCAGCGCTGACGCGCACCATTCTGGACAAGCGTCTAGACGACTGTCAAGGGCAGGGATCGGCGCGGTGAGAACGCGAAGGCCGCGCCCTTGCTGAACCGGGTCACCGCGACCTCGTCCATCTCCTTGGCGGGCTCGGCACGTCGCACGACCTGGGCCGTCCAGTCGTCGGGCGTGCCACTGACCTCGATGTCCAGGTAGGGGCTGACGCCTCGTACCGCGGCCTGGAGCGGCCGCAGGGACGTCGGTCCTGCGTGCACGATCCAGGCCTCGTCCTGGTGCGCCGGCGAGGGCAGCACCGTCACCGTGCTGTCGCCGAAGGAGGCGTCGACGTAGACCGCAGGGTTGAGCAGCGGGTGGAGCTTGAGGACCTCGATCGGTTCCTCGAGGCCGAGAGCACGGGCGAGGCGCTCAGACATGATCCCGGCGATGCCCGTGAGCTGCTTGGTGACGATCGTGTCGGCCTGCAGGCGGTCGACCGCACGCTCGCGGACCGCGAGCTGGAACGACAGCACCAGCAGGTGCATCTGCACGCACACCTCGTCGGCGATCCTGACCAGGGCCGAGTGCGAGAAGGCAGCGAAGTCGATGTCCGAGACGAGCGGCCCGCTGTAGTCCCCGAGCCCCTCCTCGGAGCGGTCGATCGGCGACAGCTCGAGCGCTGCGACGTGCTTGGACTGCACGACGGCGAGCGCCGGGATGGCCTCGACGGGAGGGTTGGTCTCGTCGATCGTCACGGTCCACTCGCAGTGCGGCGCCCGGTCGGACGGGACACGCGGCGGTCGGTGAACGGGCCGCATCACCGCACGCGGGTTCGTCGCCACGGCCGTGGCGTCGAACGTCGGGTCCTCGATGTCGTGACACATCGCCTTCACGTGCACGTTGCCCATCGGCTCCACGTCGAGCAGCGCACCGCAGTGGTCGAGGTGGAAACCCCCGTGGTTGGCGTCCTCTACCCAGTAGCGGAAGTCCATGAACTGCGGCGGGGCGCCGATCTCGAGCTGCATGCCCTTGAAGATGGTGGCGACGTCCGACCCGACGAAGTCGAGGGCCCGCTGCATGCGTCGGGTGTAGATGGGGCTGGCCCCGGCCCACTCCTCGATGGCGATCTCCGCCATCGCCTGCTGCCCGAAGGCACCGAGGGCCCACGCCATTCCTGACCGGTCGATCAGGTGCCCCGTGAGGAGCAGCTCGGGAACGACGACGGCGAGCTGCTCGCGCGTCAGCGCCGCGTACCTGCTGGTCATGACCGGATCCTGACACTCGTCTGGACAGATGTCCAGACCAGTTCTCGGTGCCGGGTCATCCCGCTGCCCTGCTGCCCGACAGCAGCGAGAGCGCGCCGCCGTCCACGAGCACGTCCGTGCCCGTGATCGCGGCGGCTGCCGGGCTGAACAGGAAGCCGATGACGGCAGCGACCTCACCGGGCGCCAGCGGGCGACCGAGCGGCGAGTGACGCGCCAGGTAGCTCGTCATCGCGCCGTCGGGGGCTGACAGCTCTGCCTGCCCCATGGCGGTGTCGATGACGCCAGGGCTCACGCTGTTGATCCGGGTGGCCCGTCGGCCCCACTCCGCGGCCGCGAACGCCACCCGGAGCTGGTTGCCGCGCTTGGCGTAGCCGTAGGCCGTCGGGCCGTCGGTGCACGACCGGAAGAGCTCGAGGTCGGCGAGCTCGGAGCTGGGGGCACACGACATCGCCTGCTCCTGCTCCTTCGTGAGGTGCGGGCCGAAGATGTGCCCGGCCATGCTGGCGACGGCAACTCCTGCTCCGCCCGCGGCCATCACCCGGGCGAACGCGTCGAGCACGTTGGCGGTGCCGATCAGGTCGACGGCAACGATCTGCGCCACCGTCGCCGTCGCCGGTGACACCCCTGCGGTGTGGACGAGCGCCGTCACGGGGCCCAAGCCCGCCGCGTGCGCGGCCAGCGCGTGCACGCTCTCCGCCCGCGTGATGTCGACGGTCACCGGCACGCCACCGACCTCGTCCGCGAGGCGGCGAGCCGCGTCGTCGTCGCGGTCGGCGACGACGAGGACGTGCCCGCCCGCGAGCGCGGCGGCGACGGCGGCGCCGAGCCCGCCGGCACCGACGACAACTGCTACGCCGCCGTCATGCCCCATGCTCAAGAACCTCCGCGAAGCCGCCCAGCAGGCTGGGGATGTCGCGGTAGCCGAGGTTGCCCATTCCTGCCGACAGCATCGAGCCGATGAAGGCCATCGTCAGACCGGGGACCACCGCAGCGGGCAGGCGGTCCCCGAGGGCCTGCTCCACCCGGGCCAGGAAGACGTCACCCATCTGGTTGCGCAGTCCGATGACATCAGCGTCGTGGGCCATCAACGACGTCGTCACCCCGGCGGCCAGCTCCGGCTCGTCGGCGACGAGCAGCGCGATGGCTCCCAGTGACAGCTCGATCCGCTGCCCGACAGTCGCACCCGCTGGGTACTCCGGCTGGGGCAGGGCAGTCATGCGCCGCCAGAACTCCGCTGTCAGCAGGTGCTCCTTGCTGGAGAAGTACGCATAGACAGTGGCTGCAGACACCCCGGCGCGGGCGGCTACCAGCCGGACCGTCATGCCCTCGAACCCGGTGACGGCAACCTCCTCCACCGCGGCGTCGAGGATGCGGGCGGCCATCTCCGGACGCCGGCCCTGGTGTGACCGCCGCGGCACCTCGAAGGCTGGAAGACTCATGTGAGCGGCTCACAGATGCTGCACAGGGCGAGGTCCGACGTGGCCGGCGCGAGGTCGGCTCGACCCCGGACCACGGGGCAGTCCGGCCGGTGCGCGAGCGTGCCCTGGGCGGTCGTGAGCAAGGCGCCCGCGAACGGGACGGGAGCAGATCCGGCGCGCAGCGCGGCGGTGATCTCGGCGGTCTGCGCGCGCACCTCGTCGAGGACGGCCGTCTGCCAGTGCGCGAAGTAGAGGAAGCCGCCGAGCACCACCAGGGCGAGGCCCAGCAGCCCCCCGCTGATCAGGTAGGGCACCTGCTCCTCGATCAGCGGCGTGTGCGAGGCCCCCAGCCAGCCGAGGAAGATCAGCACCAGGCCGAGGGGCGCCAGCAGGCTGCCCAGGAGCACCGGGAAGGGACGCCTCGCCGAACCGGTGGACACGCCGGCCAGCCGGTCGCGGAACCTGGGCGTCGTCACGTGGGTCTCCTCTCGAGCGGGCAGCCGCTCAGGTCGGGGATGAGCCAGCGCCGGCTGAGCGCCATCAGGCCGGAGGCCGCCAGGAAGGCAAGGAGCAGGCCGGACACTCCCCAGGCCCAGCCGTACCCGGTCCTGAGGGACAGCGGCACAGCAGCCAGCGCAGGCGGGGCGCCGGTGCGGGGCAGGGACGGGGGTACGACGGACGGCTGGCCGGCCCCGATGGGGACGACGGGTCCTGCAGGGGTGATGCCAGGGACCCCGGTGGTCGTGCCGGGCAGCGACGGCGTCGTCGGCCCCGACGTGGGCTCCCCCGGCGGCGGCGCGCTGTCGTCGCCACGGGTCGCGCTGAGGACGAGCTCGGCCCCACCGAGGGTCAGCGTGCCGAGCGGCGTCGTCACGACCAGGCCGCCCGTCGAGTACTCGACCTTGCCTGCCTCCAGGGCCTTGACGGGCTTGGTGAGGGTCAGGGTGATCTGGGCCTGGGCCAGCGCACCCGTCACCGCGTCTGCGGCGCCGGGTGGCAGCAGCGTGGTGCCCGCGACCGAGACGCCGTCGGCGTCGACGGTCACGGCCACCCCGGCGATAGACACCCCCGTGACCGACGTCGAGCCCTTCGCGTCGGCGTGCTGGCCGTCGGTGCTCCCGGTGGCGGTGCTCGTGACGGCACCGATGTGCACCACGCCTCCGATCGTGACGTCCCGGACGCTGGTCGACGCGGTGCCCACGGCGCTGGCCGCGCCGGTGAGCTGGACGGCCGACTGCGACGCCGTGCTCCCGGCGGTCGTCGTGAGGGCGGCTGCACCGTCCACTGAGGCGGAGGCGGTCGCCTTCTGCTTGGTCGCCGTGGCGTGGACCGTGGCGCCCGGCACCGTCGTGTTCCTCACGTCGGCGTCCCCCGTCCCGCTGCGGGCACTGGCGATGGCGGGGTCGTTGAGGACGCTTGCCTGGCTCGGCGCACCGAACCCGACCTGCAGCGTCGTTCCGAGCGACGCCCCGGTGTCGCCCGGCCACGCCACGGTGGCCAGCCCGACGCCCTCACCCAGCAAGAAGTCCGAGGCGGCGTAGGGCACCGACATCTGGGCGGGCACCTGGGTGGTGGAGCTGAAGAGGAACTCCTCGCCGTGCGCGACCGCGTGCAGCCGCACCGACCCGAACCCTGAGCCCGGCTCCCCCGCTGCCCGCGCCGCGGTGAGCGGCAGCACCGGGAGCCCGAGCGCCACGACGAGCAGCGTGCCCGCGGACCGCTTCCTCATGCAGCACCTCCGAAGTAGGCGTCCTCGACGGCGTCCGCCACGTCGGCGGGCTGGCCAACCGTCGTGATGAAGCCGCCCGACATGACGGCGGCGAAGTCGGCCACGCTGAGCGCGAGGCGGGCGAACTGCTCGACGACGAGAATGGTGATGCCCTCGGCCGCCAGCTGCCCGACCAGGTCGTAGAGCTCCCGCACGATCATCGGGGCCAGCCCCATCGAGATCTCGTCGAGGAGCAGCAGCCCGGGCCGCCCGGTCAGGCTGCGAGCCATCGCGAGCATCTGCTGCTCGCCGCCGGACATCGTCCCGGCGAGCTGGTGCCGGCGCTCCGCCAGCCGCGGGAAGCGCGCGAACGAGCTCTCGAGCACGTCCGGCAGCGACCTGTCACCGCCGTAGACGGTCATCCGGAGGTTCTCGGTCACGGTGAGGTTGGGGAACACCCCCCGGCCCTCGGGGATGTGGCACAGGCCGGCCCGGGCGAGGGCCGAGGGCGAGGCACCGTTGACGTGCACGCCGTCGAGGTGGACGCACCCCTTGGTCGGGGTCAAGGACCCGCCGATGGTGCGCAGCGTGGTCGTCTTGCCCGCACCGTTGGGTCCGAGCAGCGCCGTGACCTTGCCGTGCGGCACGTGCAGGTCGACGCCCCGGAGGACCTCGATCCGGCCGTAGCCGGCCTCCAGCCCGATCAGCTCGAGAGCCGCCGTCACGAGGCGACCTCCGCGCCGAGGTACGCGGCCTGCACGCGCTCGTCCCTCTGGACGTCGGCCGGACTGCCCTGGGCGATCACCGTCCCGAAGTCGAGGACGGTGATGTCGGTGCACACCCGCATGACGAGCTCGACGTCGTGCTCGACGAGGAGCACTGCCGTCCCGTCCGCAGCGAGGTCGAGCAGCAGGTCGCCGAGCTGCTCGCTCTCGGCCAGCCCGAGGCCGCTCCCCGG